>JAKATS010000205.1 GCA_021818645.1 Acidobacteriota bacterium
ATCCACGCCGCCGTCATATTCATACAGGGTGCGGCTCAGCGGATCCCGCAGCACCGCCTCCGCGCCCAGCCGCTCCGCCAAGCGCGCTCCGACTCGCTGATAATCGGTTTCCGTGGGCCGTTGCATAGCCACAGCCATCATTCCGCTCTCATTACCGGAATCACCCGCTTCCCTCCGGGCTTAGGCGGGGCATGTGGGTTGTGCTGCCAATGATGCCAGCAAATCGCGCAGCTGATTCCTGACGGAATTGAAATGCAGGCTGGCGTCAAGCGCATGATACAGCCCAAGGCCGGCGTAGAATTCCCGTAAGCCCTTTTCACGCTCGCGGTACGCATGGATTCGCCGGAGATAAACCGAAGGCTCATCATCCAAGCGCCGTTTGTAGGCCAGCCCCGCTGGCGGGGGACGTAAGATGAGATCATAGACTGCCCCATCCGCTCCGAGAACCCGATTTTCCAGGCGGCGTAGAATGACTTCGTCGGCAACCTCAAAAAAGACCGCCGCATCCACGCCGGCCAATTGCAGCCGCTGCGCCTGTGCTAGGCTGCGCGGATAGCCGTCCAGTATCAGGTGGCGCTGAGCGGGCTGCGATAAAAAATGCTCCATTAGGACATAGAGGATTTCGTCCGGGACCAAACCGCCCTGGCGCATAATTGCGGCAATGACCGCACCCTGGGCCGTACCAGCCTCGATTTCCCGGCGCAAGAGCTCCCCGGAGGACAAATGAACAAAACCCTCCCGGGCAAGTGCAGCCGCCTGGGTGCCCTTGCCGCTTCCCGGCGGGCCAATAAACACAATACGTCGAGACATAGGCATCCTTTAAATATATCAATAAAATATCGTAATGTCAATTTAATCTGACATTCAAAATTTCAATACACACAAGGATCGCCGGGGGAATTCACGAAAGTCCGGCATATTATTCTGGATTTGCAGCGGACGCCGCTGCCAAATGTCCATGCTGATTTATATTTGTAAAATATATTATCTTTCGGCATTGTATCGGCATGACTGACCTCTCCTTGCCCATACACCTGTCCCGCCGCAGCCTACTCAAAGGCCTGGCCGCCGCGCCGTCGGGCGGTATTGGGAAGATGCTGGTCCCCAGCACAATTTTTACCTGCCGGAATGCTGGCTGGGCGCGCACAATCAACCGGCGTTGCTTAACGAGCGGGGGAAGTCCCCCGCTCAGGCTTACCTGACACGCGATGCCCGCGCCGCTGACCACAAAATCTGGCTATGACGGCTCACGCATCCGGGGGCCATCCCGCTAGCGATTGTGCATGGACGCATCATCGGCCGCCGCCAGCCATTTGCGCTGCCATAGCGCGGTTTCTTCTGCGGGCAGTGGGATTTCGGTCAAATGCTGCAAATGCAAATTGGCCACATAGAGGGAATGTCCGGCCAGGGCCAGGTTCGTGGGTCCGCCCAGGATCGATTGCCGCGCATCATAGGCCAGCACGCGCATCTCCCGTTGCGGTGTGATGCTCAAAATCAGCGCCGGAGCATAAAAGCTAACCAGCAAATCGCCGTTGCCCCGCATGGCGCAGCCGTCGGGAACGCCGCCGGCAAATTGCACCCAGGGCTCCCAAAAACCGCTCGCGAGGTGCAGCCGGCTGATGCCCGGCCGGGTAGACTCCACAATATAGAGCCAGCTTCCATCCAGGGAAAAAGCCAGGCCATTGGGAAACGCGGCGCATTCGCGGCTTACAATCGTGCCCGTTCCGGAATGATCCCAGCACAGCAAGCAGCCATTATTGCCATCCCAATCGCCGGAATCGGCCACCCAGAGACGCCCTGCCGGATCCAAGGCCGGGTAATTCGGGGTGCGCAAGTTTTGTCCCGCCACTTGGCTGGCCAGCCGGGAAAGCTTGGGCGTTTTGGCCGCCAGATCACAGCGCCAAATGCAATGTTTGCCCTCATCGCATATGATTAACTCCCGCGGGCCGGCAAAGGCCAGTCCCAGACAAAACCCGCCGGTGCGGGCAATCGTACGAAATTGTCCCGAACGGGCATGCACGCGATAAATTTCGCCTGCCTCTCCGCCGGCGTACAGCCAGCCATCCGGCGCAACCACGACGGCTTCGGGATGATTCAAACCGGCCGCCAGGACGCGGCAGGCAGCAAGAGGGATTTCAGGCTGTACGGGTAAATCCAAGGGGATGGATGGCAAAGGCATAAGCAACCGTTGTTTTTGCCGGGCTCCGGCCCGTGAGGCGGGCGGACAAGAGCGCCCAATGAGATATACAATATACTTTAAAAATACTTTGAGGTAAAGGATAATGGCAAACATGAACAGAACCCAAGTGCAGCGCGCGGCCATGATCACCGGCGGCGCCTATGGCATCGGCCGCGGCATCGCCGAATATTTTTCCGCCCGCCAGATTGCCGTAACCATCGCCGACTGCCACCGGGAACGAGGCCAAAGCCTGGCGGATCGGCTGCTCCAGCAGGGGGCCCAGGCCCAGTTCGTTCCGACGAATATCCGCGAAGAAGACGAGGTGCGCCAGGCGGTGGAGCAAACGGTGGCCCGCTGGGGCCGGCTCGACATCCTCTGCAACAATGCCGGCATTGAACGCTACCGGCTGGCGGCCGAATATACCCTCGCCGACTGGGACGCGATCATTCAGACTAATTTACGCGGCGCCTTTTTATGCACCAAGCATGCCATGTCGCATCTGCAGCGTCAGCGGGGCGCGGTCATCAATATCGCCTCCGTCCAGGCCATCGCCTGCGAGCGCCAGATTTCCGTCTATGCGGCGACGAAGGCGGGACTCCTGGCCTTTACGCGGGGCTTGGCCTTGGATTATGCGCACTCCGGGGTGCGCGCCAACGCCATTTGCCCCGGAGCCATCCGCACCGGCATGTGGGAGGCGGCCATGGCGAACGAAACCGATCCGGAGGCGGCCGCCACTTCGGTGCGGACCGCCATTCCGCTCGGCCGCATTGGCGAACCCGAAGATATCGCGCCGCTGGCTTTCTTTTTGGCCTCGTCCGAAGCCGCTTACATTACCGGAGCCACTTTTGTCGTGGATGGCGGCCTGCTGGCCAAGCTTGCCATATGAAACATTCCGGCCATTTACGCTATGCCCCCGCTCTGCGCCAGCGCAATCATGGCTGCCGCATTTTGGAGATAGACTATCAAGGCCTGCGCTGCCTG
>JAKATS010000087.1 GCA_021818645.1 Acidobacteriota bacterium
GCCGCGGGCTGGCAACGGGCCGGGCGGTTTCGCCCGCCGGTTCGGTGACCGAAAGCGTCCGCTCCCAGTTTTTCCAGTCCCGGTTTTCGATGCGCAGCGCGATCGGCGCGCCGATGGTGATGCCGTTATGCACGCCGGCGACGAAATGCGCGTGATCGTGCTCGATTTTCATGCGCCCGCCGCGGCCATACCCTTGCTGGCGGCGCCAGAGTTCGCGGTCAATAAAGGGAAAATCCAGCCGGAGGCCGGCCGGCATGCCGTGCAGCAGGCCCACCAGCGCCTCTCCGTGTGATTCACCCGCGGTATGAAAACTGAACATGGGGGAAGGACTTCATTATAAAGGAGCGCACCCCGCCTGCCTGGCGAAATCGCGGCCTTTTTAGATTCTCTGGAAATGCAAAAGCAGGCCAAATGTGGTATTTCGCATTGTACGGGCCGGGGGGTGGCAGTATACTGCTCTTTTTCTATTTTCCGGTTTGGCATGCGCCGAAAGGACCGTCAGATGAAGAATTTACGCATGGTTTCCACTAGTTTAACCTGCGCCGGCCTGCTGGCCTTTGCCCTGAGCGCGGTGGCGCAAGTGAGCCCCAGCCTTTACGCCGGCCTCAAGTGGCGCAACGTGGGTCCGTTCCATGGCGGCCGCATCGCATCGGTCACCGGCGTGGCCGGCCAGCCCGGCGTCTATTACATTGGCACGCCTCAGGGCGGGGTTTGGAAAACCACCAGCGCCGGCGCCACCTGGTATCCGGTCAGTGATTCGGTCAAGAGCATGGACAGCGTGGGCGCGGTGCGCGTGGCGCCCTCGGATCCCAATATCGTCTATGCCGGCGCCGGCGATCCCATCCTCGGCAGCCTGGGCAACGGCATGTGGAAGTCCACCGACGCCGGCCTCACCTGGCATCATATCGGCCTCAAAAACACTATCAAAATCGCCAGCATTGTCGTGGACCCGCACAACCCCGATCTGGTCATCGTTGCGGCTCTGGGCGATGCCAGGCATGACACCGGCGGCGTGTACCGCACCACCGATGGCGGCAAAACCTGGACCCGCGTCCTGCATCCCGCCGGGTACCTCGGTGTCCGGCAGGTGACGTTTGATTACGATCACCCCAGCCGAATGCTGGCGGTGACCCAGGGCACGGGCAATCCGATTGCCGCTCTGTTCGGCTTCAAAATGAAGATAAAATCCAGGCCCCCGCTGCTGTTCAAATCCACCGATGAGGGGCTGACCTGGAAGCCGGTGGCGATTCCGCCGTTCCAGGGCCGGATCGCCGCGGCCATCGCCATGCATACCCATGGCCGGCGCATCTATCTGATCGGCAACAATATCGAACATGGCTCGGGGCTGTTCCGCTCCGATGATGGCGGCTTGCACTGGCAGCACATGGCGGGCCATGACACTCGGATTGAAAACGGCCAGGGGAACTATAGCTGCGGGGTTTTTGTGGATCCGCAAAATCCCAATGTCGTCTATACCATGAGCACCGCCATGTACCGCTCCACCGACGGCGGAGTCACCTTTCATGCCTTCAAGGGCGCGCCCGGCGGCGAAGACTATCACAAGCTTTGGATTGACCCGCGGAATGGCCGGCGCATGATCGTCGGCACCGATCAGGGCGCCAGCGTCACGCTTGATGGCGGCCACACCTGGAGCTTGTGGTACACGGAGGCGGTCTCGCAGATCTATCACGTGGCGACCACTGCCCAGTATCCCTACTGGATTCTGGGCGCGCAGCAGGATACCGGCGCGGTCATGATCCGCAGCCGCGGCAACTGGGGCCAGGTGGATTTTACTGATTGGAGCCCGCTGCCGTCTTCCGAATTCGGCGTCATCACCCCCGATCCCTTGCACCCGCACATCCTTTATGGCATCGGCTACGGCCCCGGCGGCGGCGGCAGCGGCATGATCAAAATCAACATGCGGACCGGACAATGGGAAAATGTGGCGCCCAACTTTGGCGCCCTGGCGCCCGACTACCGCGCTGGCCATGAGCAGGAAAAGAAATTCGATTCCGTTTTCGATCCGCATGCGCTCTATGCGGCATACCAGTGCCTGCTGGTTACGCACGATGGCGCCCGCACTTGGCAGAGCTTCAGTCCCGACCTGACCACCCCCAAAGGCGCGCCCCGCATTCCCTGCGGTCGGCCTCTGCCGCCGCCAAAGCCTCCGGTTCCCTCCGGCAAGCCCTGCCCCGCATTCCAACCGGGCAAGGGCCCGCGGCCGCCGCTCAAGGGCGCGGCGCCGGCTCCGTGCACCGCCAAACCGGTGCCCATGCCTCGACTGTTCGGTCCCGCCGGCCCGGTGATCAATGATTTTTCAATTTCCAAAGTGAAACGGGGCGTGGTCTGGACGGTAAGCAGCAATAACCAGATCTACAACACCATGGATGGCGGCCGGCACTGGCACAACGTCAGCAATATTACCAACCTGCCTGCCCAGGTTCATTTCGAAACCATCGAAGCCGGCGACAATCCCCAGACGGCGTATATCACCGCCCGCATCGGCGCCACCGGTTTTTTCGCGAAGCCGCCCAAACATGAGGATACGGATGTTCCCCTCATCTGGCGCACCACCGACGGCGGCAAAACCTGGAGCAGCATCGTAACCGGACTGCCCCGCGATCAGCGGACCGGAAGCTGGGTGAATGTGCTGCGCGCCGACCCCAGACAGCCCGGCCTGCTTTTCGCCGGCACCGAAACGACCGTGTATGTCAGCTTCGATAACGGCGATCACTGGCAATCGCTGCGCCAGAATCTGCCCAGCACTTCCATCCGCGATCTCACAGTCCACACCGCGAATCACCAGAACGATCTGGTAATCGCCACCTATGGCCGCGGCTTCTGGGTGCTGGACGACTTCACGCCGCTGCGCCAGATCGCGGCCCATGCCCAGGCCATCGCCGCCGCTCCGGTCTATTTATTCAAACCGGAGACGGCGATTCGCTCCCGCATCAACGCCAACTGGGATCAGCCCTTTTCCATCGAAGTCCCGCACGCCTTGAACCCACCCTATGGCGTGATCGTGGATTATTACCTTCGCCGGAAGCCGCGCGGACCCATTCAGCTTCAGGTCTTCGATGCCCGCGGCAAACTGGTGCGCACCCTGACCAGCCAACTGCCCCCACCGATCACCGGTCAGGCATTCCCCCGCTACTGGCTG
>JAKATS010000037.1 GCA_021818645.1 Acidobacteriota bacterium
CTTATCTGCACGATCTGGAAAACCAGATGAATACCGTGCCCGGCGCCACCACGCCCGGACCGCATGGGCCGCAGGTGATTCCCGGGGTTTATACCCTCAGGCTCACCGTAAATGGCAAGGCCTATACCCGCCGCGTCACGGTGATCAACGATCCGCGGGTGGGTCAGAGTCCCGCGATCATGGCCGCATTGCGAGCCCAGAACCGGCTCACCATGCGGGCTTATCAGGGCATGCAGCATAGCTTTCATGCGCGCAGCGAGGTCATGGCAATCCAGACAAAATTGGCCAGTTTGATGCAGCGCAAACGGGCGGCTGCGGTCGCGCAGCAGGCCAAAACGATCGCAGCTGGACTGAATCAGATCGGCGGGGTTATTCCCAAGGGCGGATTCTCATTTTTCTACGACCTGATCCATCATGCCCAGAAACCCAATGCCATGCTGTCGTTCCTGACGTTGAACAACAAATTCAACACCCTGGTCAGCATGATGCAGGTGGGCATGGACATGGCGCCCACTTCTGCCCAGATCGCCACCTGGAAAGCTGACTGCCTGGCCTATAACCGCACCGTGCATGCGTGGAAAACCATGCGGACACGCCAGTTGCCCGGCTTCAATGCCCTGCTGGCAAAAAACCATCTGCCGCAGCTTCAGGTCGCGCCGCTCGAGTTAAGCGATCCATCCTGCAGCTTTCCCCATAGCGGTAAGTAAGCAGAAACCACCGAGACCCTATCCGGCATCAACCGATGAGGCCGGATGCAAACGATTTTGATGCCGGGCGTGATGGATTTTAATTCTCTGCCTAAAGTCGAACTGCATCTGCATCTGGACTGTTCTTTAAGCTACCCGGCGGCAGCACGGCTGCGTCCGGGCCTGAGCCTCGAACAGTACCGGCGGGATTTTGTAGCGCCGGCCCGCTGCCAATCGCTGGCTCATTATCTGGAAGCTCCGCGCCGCATGGTGGCGCTGCTGCAGTCGCCGGCGGCGCTGACGCTGGCGGTGGAAGATGTGCTGGCGCAACTGGCGCAGGACCGGGTGATCTACGCCGAACTGCGTTTTGCCCCGCTGTTGCACCTGGAAGGCGGCATGTCGCCGGAAATGGTGGTGGGCACGGTGGTGGAGGCGCTGCAGTCCGCCACGCCCCGGAACGGCGTGGAAGCGCGGCTGCTGCTCTGCACCTTGCGGCATTTCAGCGCGGAACAAAGCCTGGCGACACTGCGGCTGGCGCAACAATTCCACGGGCCGGTGGCAGGCTTGGATATCGCCGGCGATGAGGCCGGCTTCAGCCTGGACCCGCATGTGGAGGCCTTTGTGGAAGCGGCGCGGCTGGGCATACCGGCGACCGCGCATGCCGGCGAGGCGGCGGGCGCGGCCAGCCTGCGCGAAACCTGGCGGCGGCTGCGGCCGCGGCGCATTGGCCATGGCGTGCGCTGCGAAGAAGACACAGCGCTGGTCGAGGAGCTGAACGCGGCGCAACTGCACCTGGAGATGTGTCCCACGTCCAATGTGCAGACCCGCGCCTGTGGAGAATTTGCCGACCATCCCTTGCCCCGGCTGCTGGCGGCCGGATTGTCGGTGGGCATTAACACCGATGGCCGCGCCATCAGCGATACCGAACTGCACCGCGAATATACGCAACTGTGCCGGCATTTCGGCTGGGGCGTCCGGGAATTTTTAGCCTGCAACCTGCACGCCATCCATGCCAGCTTCGCCCCAGCCCGGGTGAAACAATCAGTGGCGGCGCGCCTGCGCGCAGCCTGGACGGCGGTACAGCTTTGAAACCGGCGTCCCCAGGACCCCGGCAGCTTATCCAGGGCCGATCGTTGAACAGGATC
Organism: Acidobacteriota bacterium; assembly: GCA_021818645.1. GTDB lineage: Bacteria > Acidobacteriota > Terriglobia > Terriglobales > SCQP01 > JAKAZV01. Next base: position 1,832 of record JAKATS010000037.1, read on the forward strand.
GGTCGCGGGAACGGGCGCTGGCGGTCTGGGCGGAGCTGCGAAAAAAATAATGGAGACGGTGCCGCTGCCGCCGTTGCGCGTGATTCATCCGATCGTTGTGTCAGATTGCGCCAGTTGCCGCACCCGCGCCGCCTGCCGCCTCACCTGATTGGGCGCGGCGCCGCCGGGGCTATCGCGCCGGGCCAGGCTGGCGGTGGGAGACAAAGCGCGGATTTTATCCGGAGCCAGCTGGGGCAACAGGCGCAATAGCTCAGCCTCCTGCCATTGCCGGAAATCCGTGCCTCGATCCGCTGCCTGGCGCATCACTTTGCCAACCTGGGTATGCGCGGAATGAAAAGGCACTCCGGCGGACACCAGCAAGTCGGCGAGATCGGTGGCGAGCAGGGCGGGATCAGCCGCGGCAGCGGCGCAGCGGGGCGCATCCACGCGGGCCGTGGTGGTGACTCCGGCGGCGATGCGCAGTCCGGCGAGCGCGGTATCGAGCGAATCAAACAGCGGTGCCTTGTCTTCCTGCAGATCGCGGTTATAGGCCAGCGGCAGACCCTTCATCAGCACCAGCGACTGCATCAGATTGCCGGTCAGCCGGGCCGATTTGCCGCGCAGCAGTTCCAGCGCATCGGGATTTTTTTTCTGCGGCATCAGGCTGCTGCCCGAAGTATAGGCGTCATCCAGGCACAGCCAGCCGAACTCACTCGAGCTGTAAAGAATCCAGTCTTCCGCCCAGCGGGAAAGATGCAGTCCGGTCAGGGCCGCGACGAAGTGAATTTCGGCGACAAAGTCGCGGTCGCCGACGGCATCCAGGGAGTTCTGGCTGATGGCCGCAAGCTTCAGGTCGCGCGCGGCTGCCTCGCGGTCGCCGGTAAAGGCCATGCCGGCCAATGCGCCGGAACCGAGCGGCGACACCGCCAGCCGGGCCAGCGCCTGGCGCCAGCGTTCGCGGTCGCGCAGCAGCATTTCCGCGTAGGCCAGGGCGTGATGGCCGAGGGAAATGGGCTGCGCCCGCTGCAGATGGGTAAAGCCGGGAATGATAATTTCGGCGTGCTGCCCGGCAAAATCGGCCCAGGCGCTCAATAGCCCGCTGAAGGCCTGCTCCCAGGCCGGTGCCTGATCGAGCAGGTAGAGCCGCAGATCGAGCGCCACCTGCTCGTTGCGGCTGCGCCCGGTCTGCAATTTGCGGGCGGCCTCGCCGGCGCTTTCGAGCAGGCGCTGGAACACATAGGTATGGACATCTTCCGCCGCGGCGCCGGGAGCGGGCTCGGTTCCCGCGGCGAGGGCGGCGGCCAGTTGCTCCAGTCCGTTCTCCAGGGCGCGCAGTTCCG
>JAKATS010000394.1 GCA_021818645.1 Acidobacteriota bacterium
GCGCGGCCGTTTCCGTGCCCTTTATAAGTTGTGCCTCAAATATTGCGTCAGCAGATAGCCGGCTTCCAGCATCACGCCGCCGGCCAGCGAGGAAAACCCCGCCAGCACCGCTAATGGCGGCAGCCAGGCAACTTTTAATGTAGCATAAAGCACACCGGCCAGGACCAGCCATCGCAGCCAGCCGAGTAGTTTTTTATAGCCTGCTGTAGCTGGAATCCCAGCCGGAACGGCGCCCGCATTCCCGGCCGCCTGGGTGATGGGCAGAATCATCCAGCGGTCCACCTGACGGCCGATCCAGCGCAAGTGCCATTCCGCCAGAATCGCACCCGCGGCGGCGCCGAAGGCTGCGCGCCGGCCGAAAAACAGTGCGGCCAGCCCCACGGCCGCGATTCCCAGCAGCCGCATAAAAATTCTGATGCGCCGCTCGGCGGCCCGCAATCCAGGATCTTGCAAGGCTGCGCTGGCGGTAATCGTTTCCGCTCCATTTCCGCCGGCGGGTGATACTTCAGTCATTCGCTGGAGGGCTTAGCCGCCTCGGCCGCCAGAACCGCCGCTTCGGCGCCCTGAAAGCCGATCTTGCTGTGCGTGCCGTCGCAGAAAGGCTTGTTGGCGGAACCGCCGCAGCGGCACAGCGCGATCACCGGCTTGTCCACTGGAATGGTCTGGCCGTTGGAATCAACCAATTGAATCGGGCCTTGCACGATGAAGGGCCCGTTGCGGCGAATGGTTATGCTGACATCAGACATGCCAAATTCCCTTTTGCCATGATCGTAATCAGGATTTTATTTTACTATGAAGCCGCAAGGGTGAACTTTTGCGGCGAAGCAGTGAGTCCGAATTCCCCTGACTCCGCGATTGGGGGAAAAAGAAAGCGAATCCCCGGCATTCAACTTTCGGATTTCGGATGTTTTTTGCGGTCGCGCTGCAGCAGCGTGTCGAGCCGCGATTCCAGCTCTTCCGAGCGGTCAATTTCAAACCGCAATTCGGGCAGCTGGCGAATTTGCAGCCGCTGGGCCAGTTGGGCGCGCAGATATCCCCGCGCCGACTTCAGCCCGGCCAGCGTATGCCGCTCCTGTTCAGCGCCGCCGATGACGCCGACATAAACCAGCGCCTGATGCAGATTGGGCGCGACTTTAATTTCAGTAATTTGCGCCAGTCCCACGCGCGGGTCCGCTAACTCGCCGCTGATCAGATCGGTGAGCTCTTCGCGCAGCATTTCAGCCAGGCGTTCAGGACGATGCGGCATGGTGAACCTCCCGGGGTGCGCGCCGGCTCAGTTTCCGGTCTCCGCATCTTCCCAGATGGCGATTTCGCCCAGACTCACGTTTTCGCCCGGCAGCGCCGCGATCGCGCTTTCACCTACGCGCTCGAGTTGCCCGCGCAGGTAGGCGGCATCGCGGCTGACGGCGGCAACCGTAAGGCTGGCGCGGTTCCAGACCACGGCAGCATCCATTTCCGCGATCGCGACATTGAACCGGGCGCGCAGCCGCTGTTTCAGCGAGCGCACCACATTGCGCCGGTCTTTCAGCGAGCGTGCGCCTGGAATCTCGATTTCAATTTGCAGGCTGCCGACGGGCATGGGAGGCCGCTGGGCGGTGCTTCGCGGCCCTGGCATCAGGCTATGGCCAGAGCGTTGACTTTTTCCACCGTAAAGGTTTCGAGCACATCGCCGGCTTTCACATCGGCAAAATTAGCGATGCCGATGCCGCATTCCATGTTGTTTTTGATTTCGGTGACATCTTCCTTGAGATGGCGCAGCGATTGTACCTTGCTGGTATAGATCACGGCTCCGTCACGCACCACCCGCAGCGAGGCGTCGCGGTGGATTTTACCTTCGCGCACCAGGCATCCGGCGATGGCGCCCACCTTCGGAATGCGGAACACTTCGCGCACTTCGGCGCGTCCAGTCACGGTTTCCTTGAACACCGGTTCGAGCAGTCCCGTCATGGCCTTGCGCATTTCATCCACCAGCTCGTAAATGATGGAGTGCAGGCGGATATCCACTTTTTCCTGCTCAGCCAACTCGGCCGCCTTGCGCTCGGGACGCACATTGAAGCCCACGATGACGGCATTCGAGGCTGAAGCCAGCAGCACGTCATTTTCCGTGACCGCGCCCACCCCCGAATGCAGAATCGCTACCCGCACTTTGGCATTGGAAAGCTTCTGCAACGTGTCGGTCAGCACTTCAACCGAACCCAGCACATCGGCTTTGAGAATCAGCGGCAAGTCCTTGACTTCTCCGGCGGCCATCTGCTGGCTCAAAGTTTCGAGGTTGTGGCGGGCGGCGCGTGCCAGGGCGATATCGCGGGCCTTCTGCTCGCGGAATTCCACCATCTGGCGGGCTTTAATGCGGTCCTGCATGGCCACCAGCCGGTCGCCGGCCTCGGGCAGTCCCTCCAGACCCAGCACTTCCACCGGGGTCACCGGTCCGGCTTCGGTCAGCGGCCGTCCGCGATCATCAAACATCGCGCGCACCCGGCCCATGACCGCTCCCGCCAGCACGATATCTCCCGTCTTCAGGGTTCCCGTCTGCACCAGCACATGCGCCACCGGCCCGCGTCCGCGGTCCAGTTCGGCTTCGAGCACCACGCCTTGTCCGGGCTGGTCGGGATCGGCTTTGAGTTCCTGCAAATCGCTCACCAGCAAAATCATTTCCAGCAGCAGCCGCAGATTGGTTTTGGCTTTGGCCGAGACATCCACCATGACCGTCTGTCCGCCCCAGGCCTCGGGCATCAAGCCACGGTCGGCGAGCTGTTTTTTCACCCGGTCGGGCACGGCTTCAGGCTTGTCAATTTTATTGACCGCGACAATCAGCGGCACGCCGGCGGCCTTGGCGTGGTCAATCGCTTCCAGCGTCTGGGGCATCACGCCGTCATCGGCGGCGACCACCAGCACCACCAGATCAGTGACTTTCGCCCCGCGGGCGCGCATGCGGGTAAAGGCTTCATGCCCGGGAGTATCAATAAAGACGATTCGGCGCCCGGCGGCCGGCGATTCGGGATCGGTGATTTCCACCGAATAAGCGCCAATATGCTGGGTAATGCCGCCGGCTTCTCCGCCGGCGACATTGGTTTCGCGAATGGCATCCAGCAGCGAAGTCTTGCCGTGATCCACATGGCCCATGATCGTGACCACGGGAGCGCGC
>JAKATS010000192.1 GCA_021818645.1 Acidobacteriota bacterium
GGGAAAGCTGGCGACAAGGCTGGAAGCGATCCTATGCGCTGGACCGAATGCTGGCGCATTGCGTGGATGGATATATAGCCGTTTCGCAGGCCAATGCCGCATATCTGTGCCGCGAGAAACGGCTTCCCCAGGCCAAAGTCCGCACCATTATTAATGGCATCGACCTGAGCCGATTTATGCATCCTCCGCAAATGAGTGAGGACCCGCGGACGGCGCTGGGCATAAAACCCACGGATCTGGTGCTGTTGTGCGTAGCCCGGCTGGAGCCGCAAAAGGGTCATGAAACGCTGCTGCATGCGTTGGCCGCGCTGCAACAGCTCCCCGGCATCGCGCGGCCGCAACTGGTTTGCCTGGGCACGGGCCGCTTGCAGACGGCGCTGGAGACGCAAACCCGGGCGCTCGGGTTAACGGAGCGCGTACATTTTCCGGGCCAGTGCCGTCATGTGGAGAACTGGCTGGCGGTGGCCGATATTTTTGTTTTGCCTTCCTTATATGAAGGACTGCCTCTGGCCGCCATCGAGGCGGCGGCGGCGGGCCGAGCGGTGGTTGCCACCGCCGTGGATGGCACCCCGGAAATCATACATGACGGCTGGAATGGCCTGCTGACGCCGCCCGGCGACGCGCCGGCGCTGGCAGCCGCGCTCTTGCGCCTGATCGCCGACCCCATGCTGCGCCAGCGGCTCGGGCAGAACGGCCGCCGGCTGGCGCAGGAACGGTTTGACCAAAAACTCCAAATCCAGGCCACCGGCGACTTCTATTGCTCGTTGTATCAAATTCACCGAAAGCCGATCCAAGGCCGCAACTTGCCTGTGGCGCATGGCCCATGGTTGGACAACCGCGGCAATTCAGCCAGGGAAAATCATGCATAGCTTCTCAGTCCAACCCGGCGAAGTGTTCCATACACAGCATTGGGAAGCTGCGATCAGCGACACCGCGGTCGGGCTGCTGCGCCAGGCCATGGAGCCGGATTTATTAGCCATCACGCTCACCGGCAGCCTGGCGCGCCACGAAGGCAGCTTCCTGGAAGAACCGGAAGGCTGGCGCTTGCTGGGGGATTGCGAATTGCTGGTAGTGCTGCGGGAACACTGCGCCGCACCTTCGCTTCAGCATCAGCAGTCGCTGGCCTACCGGATCGAACAGGCGCTGTTGCAGGAGGGATTGCGCGCCGAAATATCCATCAGCATGGCGCCACCCGACTATTTGCGCCACATGCCCCCGCATTTATTCGGCTACGAGCTGCGGCATTCCGGGAAGGTGCTCTGGGGGGAACTGGATGTACTCAAGCGGATTCCGTCCCTGGATCCCCGGCAATTGCCGGCAGAAGATGCCTGGCGGCTATTGTGCAACCGCATGATCGAGCTGCTGCCGGCCATGCCCGCCTGTCTGGTGCAATCGCGGCTTACCCCGCGGGATGCCTATCCATGGGTCAAGTTATATCTTGATCTGGCGACTTCCTATCTGATTTTTATTGGAGAATATCTGCCAACTTATGCAGAGCGCAGCCGGCGCCTGCGGCAACGGGCGGAAGAGGCCAACCCTGCGGCCCCGTTTCCCCTGGCGCCGCTGGCCCGACAGGTGGATGATTGCACCCGCTGGAAGTTGTCGCCGAGCCGTGCGACCCAACAGCTTTTCCCCGCCCCGCAGGCGCTATTGCAAGCCGTGACTTATGCGCATGAACTATGGCGCTGGGAGTTGATGCAAATGACTCAGACGGAAGACAGTTGTACCGACCGCGAGTTATGGCGGCGCTGGCTGGGCCGGCAGCCCTGGATCAACCGCGTTCGCGGCTGGGCCGGAGGGGCGCGCCGGCAGGGACTGGCCGGCTGGAAACAATGGCCTGGCTGGGCCGCGCAGGCGGCGCGGCATTCCCCCCGGCATGCCATCTACGCGGTGGGATGCGAGTTGTTTTTTCGAATGCCCGAGCTCGCCCGGGGCGGTTTATCCGCCGCCGAGATCGCCGGCTACGCCGCCCGACTGCCGCTGACGGGCCACCGTGCCGGCGCCCCGGAATACTGCGCCAGCGATTTGCTGCGGCTAGTCGTCGAAAATTACCGCTGTCTGGCGCAGCCCACCCGCGCCTGAGGCCTGAAAAAAATGCACTTACTCTATCTCACTTTGGATTGTCCGCTGCCCGCCAACAATGGGATGCGCATGCGTACCTGGTCGCTCCTGCGCGCGTTGCGCGCCGAGGGGCATGCAATCACGCTGGCCGGAATGCAAGCGCCGGGAGCGCCGCCGGCACCCGGCGAAGTACATGAACTCTGCCAGGCGGCATGGCTGATAACCCACCGCTCGGGCAGCCTTTCGCAAGGGCGCGATTGGGGGCGGCGCTTGCGGGCCGTCGTATCGCATCAGCCCTACGCCGCCCGGCGATACCGATCGCCCGAGATGCAAGCGTTGGTGCGGCAATTGTGGAATACGCAACCCCTCGATGGCGTGGTTTGCGATACGGTTTTCGCCGCGGTGAATGCGCCGCCGGATGTGGGCCCTCTGATTATCAACCATCCCGATGTGGAATATTACGTGCTGGACCGTTATCGCAGAATTGAAACCCATCCGCTCAAGCGGCGCGCAGCCGGCTGGGAAAGCCGCAAGGTGCGAACCTGGGAAAAACGAGTCTGCCAACGGGCCGCGCTGGGCCTGGTGTGTTCCGGCGTGGATCGCGAATTACTCCAGCGCTTGCACCCGCAGGGCCGGTTCGCCGTAGTCCCGAATATTGTGCCAAGCGGGATTTTATCCGAAGATGCGCCGGAACCGGCGGAGGAACCGCAACTGGTGCTGTTCCAGGGCGGAATGGACTGGTTTCCCAACCGTGATGCCGTGGATTATTTCATCACCCGCATAATGCCCACCCTGCGCCGGCAATGTCCCGGCGTGCGCTTTTTGGTGGCGGGCCGCAATCCTGCGGCCGGATTTGTGCGGCAATTCAGCCAACTGAGCGACGTGGAGTTCACCGGCACAGTCCCCGATATGCGCCCTTATCTGGCCCGCGCGGCGGTGGCGGTTGCGCCGTTGCGCATGGGCAGTGGCACGCGGTTGAAAATCCTGGAAGCCGCCGCGATGGGTAAACCGGTGGTTTCCACGACGCTAGGCGCCGAAGGGCTCGACTTTCGTCCGGAATCGGCGATCCTTTTCGCTGGCCC
>JAKATS010000088.1 GCA_021818645.1 Acidobacteriota bacterium
TTCCGATCTACCCACCGGCTCGCCGATGAACATTTCCAATATCACGTCGAGCATGGTTTTTGGCCTGCACACTCATGCGGACGGCTTCGACTACCCGGTGCAATACACGGATGGTTCGCATGGCTGCACCAGCTTCACCGATACCCTCATCTACGGCTATAAAGATCATGATTGTGTGCCCAATCCGGCGAACGGATTTCATCCCTCGACCGGCGCCTGGGGCGCGGATGACGGCCATCTGGTGGTTGTGGATACGTCCACCAGCACCTATTACGATTTCTGGAAATTGACTGTGAACAGCCAGGGCCAGCCCGTCAGTACCAATGTGGGCGGAATCTTTTCAGGCAGCCTGAATGGCAATGGCACTCCCGGAACCACGGCTGCTTATGTCTCCGGTCTGGCGGGAGATATTTTGCCGGGCGAGCTCGATTGCGTCACCTGCCTGAATCATGCCTTGCTGATCGTGGTGCCCCAAAGCATGAACGCCCCGGGAACCGGCGATCAGGGCCCGGTGTTTCATTTCGATGGCAGCGTGCAGGGCGCGGTCTTCAAGGAAGGTGCGAAGATCCGCTTTGATCCTTCCATCAATGTCAACAATCTCAACGCCAGCACCGCAACCAAAGCCATTTTGCGTGCCTTGCAGCTCTACGGCGGCTTGATTGTGGATCAGACCGGCAGCGGTGGGGTGGGCATTTATACCGCGCTCGACTCGCCCCCCGACACCACCGGCATGAATCTGATCGGCCAGAATCTGTGGATTTATTATTGAACGCTGGAAAGCTGCATGAATGTTTCGAATCCCGGCGGAAGCTCCTGGCCGCTAGGCCTGAACAACCGCCGGGATCAGGATGGTGAGGATTGATCTATGCCCAACCCTGCCGGCTTATGGCAGCACGTAGCGCAGATCGGCGAAGATCATGTTGGAGTGCGCGCTGCGCGGTGAACCCGGCGCCACCGACCAGGGATTGCGCCAGATATATGAATATTGCGAAATGAACTGCAGCGCTCCGATTTTGGGGTCGGACCAGAAGGTATGAATCAGTCCCGTGGTGAATTCCTGAAGGGCGCGGTTATTCGACCCGGCCGAGCCAGGGTAGCCGTAACCGACCGTGCCTTTGCCGGCGACCGCGAAGTCGCGCTGGAAATATGCCCCGCCATAGTAGGTGAACCAGGTCCATTGCGCACTGGGCGAAACTTCGAAGCCGCCGATGCCCGCGCCGGCATGCACCGGTGAAACCGAACCATCCGGCCGCACGATCACATCCGGCCCCATGCCGAAAATGTACCGGCCCACGCCCTGTCCGTAAAAACTGTTGGCGATGAGGTGAATTTTTTGGGTCAGGCCGATGTTTCCGTTCAGGGTCACGCCTTCGCCGGTAGCTTTTTGCGCAACGAATGTCGTGGGGTTATCCACGCGGAAAGTGCGAAAAACTCCGCCCAGTTCCAGATGAATGCGGGGCGCGTTATGCGAGCTGTCGTAGGCGATTTTGCCGATGACATCGGGAGCAAAATTCGGCGTGGCCAGATTGCTGCCATTATCGAGTTGTGACGCATAAATGCCGGGCAGGGTCACCGCGCCGCCGATATATTGTTCCGGACTGTCCAGGGCGATGCCCGCGGTCCAGTGCCGGTTGATGTGGCGCACCAGTCGCAGTTCCGGAATGCGGCCCCAGACCAGACCCACCTGGTAGTTGGTGTCCATGTCGTCTGTAAAAAATACGTCGCCAGGCAGCGGTGAAAGGCCGCGGCGGTTGGGCGTGAGCAGGCTCCAGGTCTGGCCGGCCAGCAGTTCCCAGCCGCCTTTTTTCACGTCCACCCAGTAGAGCCGCATGCGCAGGCTGTTGCTGTTGCTGCTGACGTAGGCGTTGGGCGGCTGCACGCCCAAAAAGTCGGCCTCCATATAGCCGGTGACATCGAAATCGTCCGGATGCGCGGTGACCTTGAAGCCGATGCGGGAGTTTTGCTGGCTGAAACGGAATTCGCTTTCATTGCCCGCCAGCGTATTGCTGAAGGGTATGCCGGGAAAACCGGTGCCGATGCCCGAGCCGACGTTGCTTGAGCGCCAGACGGCGGTGAAGTCGGCGAAACCAACGGGTGTGATCTCGGCCTTGCCGATGCGGAAATTCATCGGCGCGGCGGATTGCGCTGCCTGGCTTGCCAGGGCGCGGCGGGTTTTGACGGCCGCGGATTTTTTAGCCGGGGCGGCTTTCCGGGCCGCCGGTTTGACGGCCGGTTTGGGCGAAGGTGCGGCCCAGGTCAGCAGTGAAAACCCCAGAATGCATAGACCGGGATAACTGAAAACTCGCAGTTTCATGCTTGGTTTGCCTTTGAATGAAGAGATTCGTTTGCAAGTGCCGGAGCCAGCATGAGTCCCAGGCATGCTTTGTGCTGCAGGGACCCCTCCCACACTGAGTTCCAGCGTCGCAAAAAAACCTGCCCGGTTAAGTTACATTTCGATGAATTGTGAAACAAAACCAGAATCGTAGCGTAAGTACTTGGGATCGGGAACGGTTCTGGGCCGCGCCTTGCCCGGGGTATCATGGTTTGACTCTCGGCGGGCGGTGAGTTCAGGAAAGTGCCTGGATCAAGCCGGAAAACCTGATTTTCTTGGCGGGTACCGGTTTTCTGACGGCGGATCAAGCTGAAGTGAAGCGTGGCGCGGCTCACGGGAGCCCGCGCCAGGCATGATTGTTTGCTGGACATGACCGGCGAAGCCATCATCGAATTGCGCGGGCTCAGCGTCACGCTGGGCGGGCGCGAGATTCTGCATGGCTTGACCGGCGAGCTGCGCGGTGCGGCCATCGGCCTGCTCGGTCCGAACGGCGCCGGCAAATCCACCTTGATTCATACGTTGTTGGGCTTTTACCCGGCTTCGGGCGGCGAGGCTGCGGTCATGGGGCGCAGCCTGCGCGAGCGCGGCAGGGCCCGGCTGGCCATGCTGGGCTATATGCCCGAAAACGATGCTTTTGTGGCTGGTTTGAGCGGAGTGGAGCTGGTCAAGCTGATGGGCGAGCTTTCCGGCCTGCCCGCCGCGCATGCTCTCGAGCGCGCGCACGAAGCGCTGTTCCGCGCCGGCCTGGGCGAAGCCCGTTACCGTACGGTTGAAACCTATTCCACCGGCATGAAGCAGTCGCTCAAGCTGG
>JAKATS010000149.1:0-733 GCA_021818645.1 Acidobacteriota bacterium
CGGTTGCGTGGCAAGCAGACAAACAGAACCAATTCCGGCCATATTCGACTCCCATGTACAGGCGAAGCGATCAGCTTCGCTTGGCAATCCTCAAGTGTTGCTTCAGGGCGCCAGATGAAGCTGGCGCAACTTTTGCGCCAGCGCGGTGGCCATTTCCGCCGGGGTGCCGGCGAGCATTTCAGTGGCTTTGGTTTTTTCGGGCATGGCCAGGCGCGCGATGGCGACGCGATTGGAGTCCGGGCTCAAGCTGAGGGAGGAGAGCTCAAGGCGCGCCAGCGGCTTATTTTTCGCCTGCTTGATGCCGAGCAAGGTGGCATAACGCAGCTTGTCAATGCCGGACTGGATGGTCAATAGCGCCGGCCGGGGCAGCTCCAGCCACTGGAAGCGGCCGCCTTCGAGTTCGCGCTTGACGCGCAGGCCGCCGGCGTGCGGCTCGATTTTCATAATGATGGTGGCGTGCGGTAGGCCCAGGTTTTCCGCCAGCAGCAGGCCGGTCTGGGCATAGCCGGCATCGTCAGATTGCAGGCCGGTGAGGATCAGATCAAAACTTTCCGATTGGAGTCCTGCGGCCATGGCCGCAGCAATGGTATGGGAGTCGAGTTCGGCGCCGGAGGGGGTTTCGATGTGCAGGGCGCGATCGGCGCCTTTTCGCCTTCAGCACTCAAATTTATTAAGCGGTTAGAAATATTTATATGAGCTATTGTGCTTATTTGCGATAAGTTTTTAAGTGCTT
>JAKATS010000149.1:743-3139 GCA_021818645.1 Acidobacteriota bacterium
CGCCTTTGGCCAGGGCCTCGCGCAGCATCTGCGCGGCACGCACCGGCCCCACGGTGAGGACCGCGACCTCGCCGGGTTCCTGGCGCGCCAGACAGGCTTCTTTCAGCCGCAGCGCGGCTTCCAGAGCATAGGCATCCGGTTCGTTCATTTCAAATGAAACATCTTCCCGGATGGAAGTGGTGGTGCCGTCAGCGTCCGCGGCCAGCCGGAGGGGAGCGTCTTTGGAGGGAACCTGCTTGAGACAAACGATAATTTTCATGGCGCAGAGGAGGAAACCGGCCGGAATAGGGATGCGCTTTCAATGCGCGCAAACAACGCCGCGATTTTTTTCCAGATAGCGCTGATGGTATTCCTCGGCCGGCCAGAAAACGCCCGCGGGCGTGATTTCGGTGACGATGGGACGGTCGAAGCGGTCTGCCTGGGCCTGGCGGGAAGCTTCCGCGGCAGTTTTTTGTTCGGGCGAATGGTAAAAAATCGCGGAACGGTACTGCGACCCCACGTCCGGTCCCTGGCGGTTCAGCGTGGTGGGATCGTGCATTTGCCAGAAGGCCTGCAGCAGATCGGCATAGCCGACCCGCGCGGGGTCAAAGGTGACTTCGACGGCTTCGGCATGGCCTGTGGTGTGCGAACAGACCTGGCGATAGGTGGGGTTTTCGGTTGAGCCTCCGGTGTAGCCAACGACGGCATCCACTACGCCGGGAATGCGGCGGAAGGCGGCTTCGACTCCCCAGAAACAGCCTGCGGCGAAGGTGGCTTTTTGGGTATTTGTTTTTTGCGTATCCATGGAAATAACCTCAATACTTCATCATCCGCTCTGAGGGAAGCGCTGTCCAGTGGATGAGCCAGGCACGGACGGTGATGGCGCGGAGCGGCCGTTTTAAATTTGTTAAAAATTCGGTTTCGGTTTTAACGGCAGCAACTTTATCTTGAATGCGGGGTTGGATGAAATAACCCGTTAGCGCACACAGGGGAAAGAGTTGCAACCGTGCTCTTTCCCCTGTAAATTTCCACCGGCCTGGACTTTCGCCATTGGTTTGAAAATTCGCGGCAGTGGAATAAAACAGTTTCATGTCTGTGCCGGCATAAAACCATGCCGCGAGCGGGCGAATCCTTACCAGATTGTGCTCGGAATCATTCCCGCCGCCGGTCGCGGCATACGCATACAGCCCCTGGGCTGCTCGAAAGAGCTGCTGCCGGTGGGATTTCGCGAGGGCGCGGAGGGTCAGCGGCCAAAAGCCGTATCGGAATACCTGATTGAACGCATGCTGCGGGCCGGGGCCGACCGGCTCTGTTTCGTGATCGGGCCCGAGAAGACCGACATGGTACGCTACTACGCGCGGCATCCGCTGGGGGAAAAGATTTTTTACCGCCTGCAGCCGGAGCCGCTGGGGCTGTGCGATGCGATCTTCCGGGCCGCGCCGCTGGCCTGGGAGCGGGAGCCGGTGCTGATCGGCCTGCCTGATACGCTGTGGTGGCCGGAAGATCTCTATGCCCGCGCGATCCGGCCGACGCCGCATTTGATCACGTTTCCCAGTTCGCATCCGGAGGATTTTGACGCGGTGGAAAGCGACGGCGAAGGCCGGGTGATGCGGATTGAAGTAAAAAAACCGGGCGCGCGCGGGCGGCGCATCTGGGGCGCGATCACGCTGCCCGGACACAAACTGCACAAATGCCGGCGATTCTGGCTGGAGCACGGCGGACGTGAAGCGTATCTGGGAGATTTGTGGAACCGCTGGATGGAAGCCGGGCAGGCGATCAGCTGCGACCAGGCGGGAGAAACCTATATGGATGTGGGCACGCTCGAGGGCTACCACGAAGCCTTATCAGAGCTGAAATCGCAGCCCGGACATGTATTCAGACCAGCGCAAGAAAATCAGCCGGAGGCGCTGCCGGCGGCCTCGTGAGCCTTCTGTTTCAAAGCCGAGCTGTGTTAATTTTAATAGAGTGGCTGCAGGCCATCAGGCGGCCGGCGAGCGGGAGTAACTCAGTGGTAGAGTGCGACCTTGCCAAGGTCGAAGTCGCGGGTTCGAATCCCGTCTCCCGCTCCAGAGTTCCCTATTTCATTTCAATCCGGGCCGCGGGCAGGGCTGCCCACACTGGCCTATAATGATGGTTCCGGCGCGGTAGCCAAGTGGTAAGGCAGAGGTCTGCAAAACCTTTATTCGTGAGTTCGATTCTCACCCGCGCCTCCACGTCTCTGGCCGAATCCGGCCGTTCATACTTTCCCCCTGCCGCGCTGCCGGCGCTGACCGGGCTGCGATTTTTTGCCGCGCTGGGGGTGGTGCTTTATCATTTCGTCAACCTGCCCGGGCAATGGCCGCCGGTGCATGCGCTGATTGCGCGCGGATACCTGGGGGTGCCGTTTTTCTTTATTCTTTCCGGGTTCGTGCTGGGCT
>JAKATS010000031.1 GCA_021818645.1 Acidobacteriota bacterium
TTTAATGCCGGATCATGCCGAATCTTGCTAAATGGCAAAATACGCTTTAGCAAACCGCCGCCTTCAGCCACTCGGCCACCTCTCCGCGATTTCCGGCAGAATATTGGCAGTGCAGTACATTATAACGCAGGCAAAATGGCGGCCCTGCCGGGCGCACGCCGGACACGCGCCGGTTCAAGACAGCGGCCATTGGCCGCGCACCCAGGCCCTGGCTGCTTCCGGCTCGGCCAGCGTGCCCTCGAGTTGCGCCTCTTCCACCGCCTGCAGGATTTGCTTAAACATCGGCCCGGGCGGATAGCCCATGGCGATGAGATCCCGGCCGGTAAGCAGCCGGGGCGGGTGCAGTGCCTCGGCCGGGATGCGGGCCTGGGCGGCGCGCACGAATTCATAAGCTTCAAAGACGCCATGGCTGCTGAGGCAGTCGAGGCGGTGCAGTTCCAGATGATCCTCAAAGCCGGGCTGGCGCAAAAACCGTTTCAATGTTGCCGGGCGCATGCGGGGCGCGTCGGTAAACCGCATATGCCCGGCCACCAGCGCGATTACATGCTCGGTTTCGGCAGCCGAAAGGCAGAGCCGGCGGGCGATGTCGCGCGCGATGGCCGCGCCCGCCTCGACATGGCGGTCGAAGCGTATGCGGTCGGGAGCCCGGCGAAAGGTCGGCGGCTTGCCCACATCATGCAGCAATGCGCCGAGCGCCAGGGTGGGGGAGCAGCCGGCCGGCAGACCGTCGAGCATGATCAGCGTATGCGTCCAGACGTCGCCTTCGGGATGAAACTGCGGCGGCTGCTCGACCCCCCGCATGCGCTCCACTTCCGGCAATAAAATTTGCAGCAGGCCGGAGTCCGCCAGCAACTCGAAGGCGCGGCGGGCGCGGCCTTCGGTCAGCATGCGCAGAATTTCGTCGCGGATGCGCTCGGGGCTGATGCCGGTGATGCCGGGCGCGGCGGCCTGCAGCGCTCGCCAGGTGGCGGGCTCGATGGCAAACTCCAGCCGCGCGGCGAAGCGCAGGGCGCGCAGCATCCGCAGCCGGTCTTCGGCAAAGCGTTCATGCGCGTCGCCGATGGCGCGAATCACGCGCCGGTCGAGATCTTCCCGCCCGCCCACGAAATCCAGCAACTGATCGGCGATGGGATCGTAGAGCAGGCCGTTGATGGTGAAATCGCGCCGCGCCACGTCTTCTTCCGGACGGCGGGCATAGCGCACGCCTGCGGGATGGCGCCCGTCGCGATAGCTCGATTCGGTGCGGAAGGTGGCCACCGCGACATCGCGGGCCGCGGGGAGCGCGGGCTCTTGCCGGTGATGCCCGGCGTCGGCGGCCCGATCGTGCACCAGCACCACGCCAAACTGCGCCCCCACGGCGGAATGATGGGGAAACAGCCGCATGACCTCGGGCGGCGCGGCATTCGTGGCCACATCATAGTCGGCGGGAACGCGGTGCATCAGCCGGTCGCGCACGCAGCCGCCGGCAAAATACGCGGCATATCCCGCCTGCTGCAGCCGCGCCGCGACGGCCCGGGCAAAGTCCAGATCGCGGGCCGGGGCATCGGTTGGAGGGTTCGCGGCCATGGTTCATCCTGCAGTCATTGCTTAAGTCATTCCTTCCGCCCCGTCCATGGCGGCATGGCTCTCGCATCCAGAGGCTTTTTTCCCGCCAGCATGACACGCGGCCAGCCCTGCAGATCGAAGCGGGTTTCAATTGCGGCCCAATCCGCAAACCAGTCCCGCACGCCTGCCGCCGAACGGTAGCCCATTTCCAGTATCAGCCAGCCGCCCGGAGCGAGCAGGCGCAGAGCCGCGGGCAGCAGGCGGGCGTAGTTTTCCAGCCCGGTTTCCCCGGCCAACAGCGCGACCCGCGGCTCATATTCGCGGACTTCGCGCTGCAGGCCGTCGAGTTCCGATTCCGGTATATAGGGAGGGTTGGAAACAATCAAATCGAAGATCGCGGCCTGTTCCCGCCAGGCATCGAGCCAATCGCTCGGTTGAAACTCGACCGCGGCCTGCCAGCGCCGGGCATTTTTTTCCGCCAGGGCCAGCGCGGCGGGTGAGATATCGGCAGCCAGGATGCCGGCCGCCTGCCCCCGCGCGGCCAGCTCCAGCGCCAGAGTGATGGCGATGCATCCGGAGCCGGTGCCCACGTCCACGATCCGCACGGGCGCGGACGAGCCCCGCAAAGCCCCGGCTTTTTCGAGCGCGGCTTCCACCAGCAGCTCCGTTTCAGGCCGCGGAATCAGCACCGCCGGAGACACTTCGAATTCGCGCCCGTAGAATTCCTGGCGGCCGAGAATATATTGCGCCGGCTCGCCCCGCAGCCGCCGTTCCATCCAGGCCGTGAAACAGGCCAGCTCGCGGGAATTGAGCTGGTATTCCGGATGGGCATGAAGAAAAGCGCGATCGCGGCCCAGCGCCGCCGCCAAAAGGATATCCACCGATTCCCGCGCTGCGGCGATGCCGCCGGTTTCGAGCTGCCGGCGGGCGGCTTCGCGCAATAGTTCAAGCGGCTGCATAGTGCAATTATCTATAGTTCAAAGATTCCTGAGCTCAATGATTGATTCCAGCCAGCGGAAAGTCACGTATCGTGCCTTCTGTTCATGCCACTGCAAAGCGATATAATCAGCCTCAGTCGCGATGATTAAATTTCTGCTCTGGTGTTTATTATTGGTTTTCTGCTGGCCGCTGGCGTTATTGGCGCTGGTGCTTTATCCCATCGTCTGGCTGCTGCTGTTGCCCTTCCGCCTGGCCGGCATTGCGATTGGCGGCGTACTGGATTTGATCTCTGCGCTGATTACCCTTCCCGCCCGGCTGATACGCTCGGTTTAATTGAGTTGGAAGACCAGCGGCGCCGACATTTTAAAACCGCCCGACGGCCTGCCCCGCCTTCACTTCCCGGGTGCCGTGTCCTGTATTCTTGACTGAGGGGCCATAGCTCAATGGTCAGAGCAGCGGACTCATAATCCGTTGGCTGTAGGTTCAAGTCCTACTGGCCCCACCAATAAAATCAATCGTTTACATCACCGCCTCCCGCGCCGCGCACGCCAATTGTGACGTTTTTGTGACGTGCTCAGCGCTCAAGTTCTTTTGGTCTATCGCTTTGCGAATTGCATCCAGCCCTGGATGCTGGTAGATCATCG
>JAKATS010000250.1 GCA_021818645.1 Acidobacteriota bacterium
TCTGGTTTTGCACTCATCGGGCGGAATCAGGAGCATGGCGTGGGTGGGACAGTTGGTGGTCTCATCGCCGAATTCGGTGGTACAGATGGGACAGTATTTCATGCGTGGGTTCCTTGCCGGCCCGATTGCCAGCGTAAAGCCAAAGTGATGCCGGCGATCATGATCGCGGCGAATACAAGCAAGATGCCGAAATAAGCGGCGAAAGCCGATACCCCCAGCGTGGCTTGTGGGTCGGGCATGGCATCGCCGGCCGCGGCCTTGAGCCCGGAGATCCAGGCGCGCAGATGCGCAGCATCCTGGGGATGCAGAGTAATGGATATGGCGTCGGCCAGCCGGAGACTGTGCGGGCGGCCATCATGAATATACAAGTCCGCCAGCCCTTCCAGGCCCCAGCGGCTGATCATCAGCGGAGACAGCCCCCAGCGTAAAGGGCCGTTCATGCCGCCGGGCGAGATTTCCGGCGGCAGAGAAATGATCTGCACCTGGCCGCTGCCGGCATTGACCCGCGCGAAAAACGGATGCAGCGCATGCACGGGAATAAAGAGACCGGCCAGCAGCAATTGCGGAATTAAGGTGACGGGAAATAACAGGAGCGCGGTTTCCGCCCGCTTCACCAGTGCTGAAATCAGCAAACCCAGCAGCGCGCCATTCCAATAAATCATCAGCAGCATGGCCCAGGCGGCAAGCAGATGGCCCTGCAAGGCTCCGCCCAGCAGCAATAATCCCACGAAAACTCCTGTCTGGGCCGCGCCCAGCCCCAGGGCATAGCCCAGCTTGGCGCCCAGATACCCGGCGAGACTGAGGCCATGCTGGCGTTCGCGGCGAAATATGGGCCGTTCATCCACCAGTTCCCGGACACTGGCCGAGCCGCCGAACCAGAGCCCGGCAAAGACCATCATGAAGAGGGTTTTGGGGCCGTCGGCTCCGGCTTTCAGCCAGTCCACCAGCAGCGCTACCACAGCCGGCGGCGCCAGCAGGCTGGCCAGGCTGGCCGCGCCATGCCAGCGCAGGCGGAACTGGCGGCGGGTCAGGGTCCGGAGATGGCTCCAACGGCGCTGCGCCGCTCCGCTTTCATGTTCGATCGCCGCGCTGGGCACGGCAGCGCGATCCTGCGGCGCCAATTCCGATAACCGGTGCGCGATCAGCTCCTCATACATCCGAGACGCCTGGAATTGCCGCGCCCACTGCTCCGGGGTTTTCTGCTGCAGGCAATCATAAATATCCGAAGGCCGGGATTGCCGGAAATAAGCCAGCAATTCCTGGCCCGGGCCGAAATAGGCCAGCCTTCCCCCCACCAGCACCGTCACCTTATCCAACAAACTGAAGCTGCCCAGCAGATGAGTGCTTAAAACCACGGTCGCGCCGCGATTGGCGATTTCGCGGAACGTCTGCATCATTTTCATTTCCGTGCGAGGATCCTGACCGGCGGTCGGTTCATCCAGAAAGAGCAGGCCGGGTTTGCTGAGCAGTTCCACCCCCAGGCTGACGCGCTTGCGCTGCCCCCCGCTCAACATTGCGATTCCGGTATCGCGGCGTTCGCGCAGTTCCAGAATGCCCAGCACTTCGGTGATGCGGGCTTCAATCTCCGATTCTTCGGTGTCGCCCGGCAGCCGCAGCCGGGCGGCATAATACAGGCATTCCCCCACCGTGAGTTCGGTATGCAAAATATCGTCTTGCGGCACATGTCCGATTAACGGCCGCAGGGCGGCATAGTCGCGATATAAATCCCAGGTATTGATTTGCACCTGGCCGGTGCGAGCCGGGCGCAATCCATTCAAAGCATCGAGCAGGGTGGATTTACCGCAGCCCGAGGGTCCCAGAATGCCCACCAGTTCACGGGGTTGAATGACCAGGGAAATAGACTCCAATAGAGGACGCGCCATGCCGGTCGCGGCATCGGTGACGGTCTGGCCCAGACATTGGCAACTGAGCCGGAAGCGGGTGCCATCCGACTGCGCCTCCATCTGCGTACCGTCAAAGAACAACGGCACCGCGCCGATCATGATGCGGTCACCGGCGTTCAGCCGCTGGCGGCGGATGCGGACGCCGTTGACAAAGGTTCCATTGGCGGAGCCGCAATCTTCCAATTCCAGTCCCGCGGCGGATTTGTGGATGATGGCGTGCAGGCGGGAAACGGTGGGATGCTGCAGCCGCACATCGTTTTCCTGATCCCGGCCCAGCCGGGTGATGGATTTGGCGAGCGTGATGTCGCGCAGCAGCAGCGCCCGCCGGGCCGGCTCGCGGAACAGCAACAGGCGGCTTTCACAAACCCCCAGTTGAATGGCATCGCCGTCCTGCAATACGCGCTCACGCACCAGTTCGCCATTGACGCGGGTGCCGGGGGCGGCATTGGGATCGTTTAATTTCCAGCCGCCATTCAGCATCGGCTGCAGGACGGCCTGCACGGGCAGCACGCTGGGGTGGGGAATCGGCAGACCGCCCGGCGCCGGCCGTGAACCGATCTCGATGCGGCCGCCGGGCAGGGGTATATCCTGCACGGCATACTGGTCCAGAATCAATTGCAGCCAGGCGCGGCCCGGCGCGGGGCCGGCTGCGGCAGCGACGCCCGGGCCGGACCCGGAAGGTGACGGGGCGATCGGTTGCGGCCGGGCGGCGATCGCAGGCGCGGCAGCCTGGCGAAAAATCAGGCTGTGCACCGCGCGCAAACCGAAATGCAGCTCGTCGCCATTTTTTAATTCCCGCCGGCGCACCCGCTGCTGATTGACATAGCTGCCGTTTACGGAAAGATCTTCCAGCCACACCCGGCCCTGCGCATCGGGATAAACCCGGGCCTGCTGGCGGGATATTTCCGGATCGTTTAAGTAGATGGAGCTGGCCGGATCGCGGCCAATGGTCAAGCCGTTAGCGGCAACGGCGAAGCGCTGTCCGGCCAGAAGTCCGCCATTTCCTTCCAGCCAGTAGGGAGCGGCGCCGACAGCACCCCGGGCGGGAGCGCCGCAGTGCGGGCAAACGGAGGTTCCATCAACTCCTGGTGCGCCACAGCGCTGGCAATTCATTGCCCATTGGCTCCTGGGCGGGCCAGACGGGCTGCCGCGGAAGATGGCGGAGGGGAGGGAGGGCGATGGCCTGCGCCCGATCCGGCTCACCGAAGGCGGAG
>JAKATS010000253.1 GCA_021818645.1 Acidobacteriota bacterium
GCCAGAAAGTTGACCACCTGCCGCCGGGGATCATAGGTGACGGGAAATTCCGCCAGCGCCTGAGCCCCGACACGATTGTTCACCCGGAAGATCATCTGGACGTAACGGCCAATATTGCCGGAAGGGAAAATACGCACCACTGTGGTTTGCGCCAGCGCCAGCAGCGGCCCGCTTTCGAGTTGGGGCTGGGGGTCGCGATTCCAGGCCGCGATCACGGCGCGCGGGTTCTGCCGGTATGCCTGATAAAAACTGGTTTGCCGGGTATGGCCGGCCAGCAATTGCAACCGGCGCTGCAGTGAGGCGTTTTGCGGATCCAGGCGAAGCGCCGCTTCCCAGGCCTGCGCGGTAGCCTGGGGATGGCCGGTCTGGGCCTCGATTTCGCCCATCGCGATCTGATTTTCCGCCGATTGCGGGTTGAGGGCGATCGCGCGCCGCGCTGCCGCCAGGGCCTGGGGATTGTCGCCCGCGCCCGCCAGTAATTGCGCCCGCATGCGCCATAACAAGGGTTGATCGGGATTAACCCGCAGGCCGGCGGCCAGCATCTGCCGGGCCTGTATAAAGTTTCCCGCGCTGCTGGCCAGCGTGATGGTATGCATCAGCACGCCGGTATTGTTCTGATCCATGTGCCAGGCTGCGCGGCCCCAGTGCAGCGTGGCCTGCATCTGGCTTAAACGTTCCAGCATTTCCGCCATGGAAATAGCAACTTCCTGGGCATGGCTCCAGCCGGCGGATTGTAAACGTCCGGCCGCGCGCAGCACATGCGCCTGCATTCCAAAACTGGTATAGGTTTCGAGCAGGCCTATATAGGCCCGTGGATGTTGGGCAATCGCCTGGGACGTAATGGACGGGATCGTTGATGATGAGGCTGGATTCGATCCCGCGGGAGCAGTTGCCGGGCTGGCGGCTTCTAAGGCGCGGACAAAATCCCGTCGCGCGGGCCAGATTTCCGAGCGTTGCAATTCAATCCAGCCTCGGTCGGCTAGCGCTTCCGGGTTATTCGGAAACACGGCCATGACTTGCTGCAGGGTGCGATAGGCGCGGCTTTGATTCTTATCAAAATGCGCAAAATCGAGCCGGATGCGCGTGGCCAACCTCTGTTGAGCTGGCGTGGCGTATGAATTTGCCGCCGGATTCTGATGGCCGGCTCCGGAGTTGGCCGGTAGCTCCGGCGCCAGCAATTCCGCCTGCTCAAACGCGTTGGCGGCGCTGTGATTGCCGGCGTTGTAGTTGCCTTTCTCTTCCAGGATCCAGGCATAGCGCAGCCAGTCGCCGGCCCCCGCCTTGGCCGCCAGCGCCGCGGCTTTCGCCTGCGCCGTCAGATCGGTCACGCTGGCATGAATCGCGGGCGCGGCGTGGCGCCAGTCGGGAAACGCATGCGGCTCATCGCTGCTGGCCACGAGAAGGGGCCGGCCTTGGGGCGTGGTCAGCCGCAGGGAAAATTTCCATGGCCCGCCTTCGAGGTCGCCGGCTTTCACTAAAATCAGGTTCCAGCCCGCCGCCAGCCGCGCCGCCACCGCATATTGGTCAAAGCCGATGCGGGGGTGCGAGGCGGTTTCGGTATAGCGTAAGCCGCCGTTGACCCAGATCCGGGTGGCGCCGCTGTCGCTGAATCGCAGGGCGATCGTTCGCGCCCGGGGCGAGTCCACCCAGGTGGCGAGATAAGCGGATACGCTCTGCGTGGGCGTGAAATAATCGGCCAGATTGACCTGCCCCAGCGCGGAAGCCCAGGGCAATTTGCGCCAGCTCACCGGTCCGGTCTTGCCGGCATAGGAGGCAGCTTTCGCCGCCCGGCTGAAAAAGGCTTTTTCCGGCCCCTGCGCTTCTCGAATGGCATCGGGTGAGGAATTGTCGAAAGGGCCTGTCGCCTGCCAGTGCTGCAGGATTCCCAGACGGTGCCAGGTCGCGGCCGCGGCCCGGGCTTGGCCCAGGCGTTGCTGCTCTTGCCCCAGCTCCGCTTCAATTTCCGCGCGCAGCAGGGGAGTCAACTGCGGCGCATGGGCCAGCCGGGTCCAGTCGGCAATCATGGTTTTCGGCGAGCGCAGCCAGGGCTGCAGCCGGGCCATGCGGTACAACGCGATCAGCTTAGCTAATGGGTCAGGCTGGGCCTGGAAGTTCCGCAGTTGGGCTTGAAATCGCGCCTGCGGGCCGGCCGCGGCGGATATGGCGGCGGCTGCAGGCTTGGGTTGCCTCCCCGGAATCGTGGCCCCGGCGCGCAAGCCCGGCGCCAGCAGGAGGGCCGCTACGGCTAAGCTGAGGTTGACAATCTTCGTTGCGATTCCGGCGCGAGAATAAAAGCAGCGGGCATATTTTGGCATGAATAATACGATTCCCAGGCAGCACAGATTTTTCTATTATAGAAAATCTTTCCCTTGCCCGTCGGTGGGCTCTGGAATCAGAACGTGAGGGAATCCTCTTTTTGTATTGAATCGAACATTGCCCCTGGCCGTGCAGCTTCCCTACGGTGCCTGGAGCTCTTCGGCCGTCAGCAGTTTCTCTTTTTGCAGCTGCTGAAAAATCTCGACCGTATCCCGGACTCCTTGCGCAAAAGCTGTGCGCGGCAGCTCGCCCATGGCCTGGCGTATGGCGGCGTCGTTGAAATCGGGGACGAAGGGCAGGGGTTTTTGGGCGCAGGTGATCAGGCCGCGTGCGGCGGGTACCGCGGCTTCTATGGCCGCGATCATGGCTTCCACCGCAAGCGCCTCGCCATGCAGATTAAAGACATGGGCGCCTTCGGGGCCGGCCTCGGCGCAGCGGATGAAAATTTTCGCCACATCGTCGGCATACTGCATGTCGGCGCGGCCGCCAAAGCCGATTTTGTAGCTCCGCCCCAGCACGGCCGCCTTGATGGCCTTGGTCGGGTCGGAGGTGAGTCCGAAATCCCGCCCCACCCCGTACACCGCCCAGGGCCGTAATCCGATGCTGGAAAGCTGGCGGGTTTCGAAATACACCCGCGCATTGCCTTCATTGCAGAGCTTGAATACGCCGTAATGGGTGTGCGGCTGGCAGGCGCTGGTATCGGTAAATTCGCCTGTGTATTCATCCGGCGCGCCGGCCACCGCGCAGGAGCTGGCATAGACCACCCGCCGCAGTCCCTGCCGGGCCGCGGCTTCGAAGAGA
>JAKATS010000091.1 GCA_021818645.1 Acidobacteriota bacterium
GCACTTGATCCTGCGCGTCCACCAGGTGCCACTGCCCGGTGCGGTCGGCGGCTTTGGGTATGTAGGTTCGCATCGTCTCGTCTCTGTCCGGTCTCTGTCCGGTTGATTTGCCGGAGCATCGGCTCCGGTCTCGGTGGGTGCTCTCCGGCTTTTTTGCCGGCTCGCGCACGCCATTTCGCGCCGTGCCGCGGGCCACGGTGTGATTTCAGTCCTGGTTCGTTTGCCGAATTTGATCAGCCGCCCGGGGGGCTGAGCGCTTCCCGCTCTGCGGGTTCCTATCCCCGGATTCCGGCTTGCCATGGCAAGGGCAGACTACAGGGCAAGTATTAACTGTAGAATCAGTTCCCCGCCCTTGTCAATACAATGCCCCGGGCGGTAATGTCGCAGTTTGATTTTTTAACTTTATGTCCTTTATGGATTTGCAATGATCGGGCGATCCGGCTCAACTCGTGTTTTCCCCAAAGCGCGCCTTCTGTTGCGCCTTGGGGTCGCCTGAACATAAAAGCGGTCCGGCCGGCTCTCTTCTTCTACAATAATGGTTCATCCTCGCATGCCCTCCCGGCCTCCAACTTCGCCTTCGCCGTCCGCGCCCGCCTCACCGGGCGCCGCGCTGGACCGCTTCCGCCGTCTGCGTCTGGTCGTCTGGGGCGACTTCATCGCCGATGAATTCATCTATGGCGAGATATCCCGGGTCTCGCGCGAGGCTCCGGTCTTGATTCTCCGTCATCGTGAGCAGTCCCTGGTGCCCGGCGGCGGAGCCAATACCGCCGCCAACCTGGCCGCGCTCGGCATCCACGTCAAACTCATCGGCGTCATCGGTGACGATCCCGCCGGCCGCGCCCTGCGCCGCTTTTTTTCCTCGGCCGGCATGGATCTTCGCGGCCTGATCACCGTTCCAGGCTGGCCCACGCCCAGTAAAACCCGCATTCTGGCCGGACACTCGCACACCACCCGCCAGCAGATCGTTCGTCTCGACCGCGAGCCGGGCCGCGGTCTGCCCGAGCCGCTGCTCCGGCGCCTGTGCGCCCACGCCGCCCGGGCCTGCCGCGCGTCCAATGGTCTGATTGTTTGCGATTATGGCTATGGTTCGGTTTCTCCCGCCGCGGTTCATCCCGCGCCCGCCTGGCTGCCCGCCGGCGCACCCTTGACCGTGGATGCCCGCTTCACCCTAGCCGGTTATCGCGGCCTCACCGCCGCCACGCCGAACGAAGAAGAGGTGGAAGAAATCTTTCACGCTCCCATCGGCGACAACCGCCGCCGGCTGGAAAATTTCGGCCGCCGGCTGCTGCGCCAGCTCCGCGCCGCCGGCTTGCTCATCACCCGCGGCCGCGACGGCATGGCGCTGTTTCAGCCTCGCCGCCGCACGCTGCACATCCCCATTTCCGGCAACGATCAGGCTGTGGATGTCACCGGCGCCGGCGATACCGTCATCGCCGTCTTCACCGCCGCGCTCGCCGCTGGCGCCGGCATGGATCTCGCCGCCCGGCTCGCCAACGCCGCCGCCGGCATTGTGGTCATGAAGCCGGGCACCGCCGTGGTTCACATGCCGGAGTTGCTGGCCAACATCAAAAACCTTGTCTCGCCCGCATGAACACCGAAAATAAAATCCTCTCCTTCGCGGCCGCCCGGGCTCAGTCCGATGCTTGGCGGGATCAAGGTGAACGCATCGTGCTGGCCAATGGCTGTTTTGACATTCTTCACGTTGGCCATCTTCGCTACCTGCAAGCCGCCCGCGATCTGGGCAGTCGCCTCATTGTGGCCGTCAATGATGATGATTCCGTGCGCGCCCTGAAAGGTCCCGGCCGTCCCATCCTGCCCACCGCCGAGCGCGCCCGCCTGCTCGCGGCCCTGCGCGCCGTGGATGCGGTTGTGATTTTTTCCTCTCCCACCGTAACCCCGCTGCTCGAGGCCCTGCGGCCCGCCATTCACGCCAAAGGCACCGATTACACGCCAGACTCCGTTCCCGAGCGCGCCGCCGCCGATCGGCTCGGCATCCGTGTGGCGATCGCCGGTGATCCCAAGCGGCATGCCACGCGCGAACTGCTGTCCGAAATTCGCCGCCGTGCCGGACATTGATGTCATGCCTTCGCCTACCCGCGTATTGATCGTAAAGCTCGGCAGCCTGGGCGATATCGTTCACGCCTGGCCTGCGTATGTGGCCCTGCAGGCTGCGCGCCCCGACTGGCAATTGGCCTGGCTGGTGGATCCACGCTGGCAGCCGCTGGTGCAGCCTTTACCCGGCCTGCATGACATCATCTCCCTGGACACCCGCTCCGGCCTTGCCGCCTGGCGCCGGACCATCACCCAACTCCGTCAATTTGATCCGACAATCGCTCTCGACTGGCAGGGTGCCTGGAAATCTTCCCTGCTGGCCTGGTTGAGCCGCGCGCCTCGCCGCCTCGGTCTCGCTTCCGCCTGGCTGCGGGAACCCGGCGCTCACTGGTTCTATACTCAGTCCATCGCGCCCTCGGGCCGGCATATTTCCGAACAGCTGCTGGAACTGGTCCAGGTGCTCGCGCCCGCAGCCGCCCTGCGGCCCTTGCCCGATCTCGTTCTTCCTCAGCACCGGTCGCGCGCCCAGGCCTGGCTGCGCGAGCGGAAAATTCAATCGTTTTTATTTTTCGCGCCCTCAGGCGGCTGGCGCGGCAAGCAATGGCCTCAGGATCGCTATCTCGAACTGGGGCGCAAATTGATGGAAGAGAAAAACCTCTCGGTGGTCTGGAATCTTGATCCCGGCTCGCCCGTTCCTGACCTGCCCGCCGGCTTCCACGGCTTCCGGAGCGATCTGCCGCTCCTGATGGCGCTCTCCGCGCGAGCGCGGCTGGCCCTCGGCGGAGACACCGGTCCTTTGCATCTGGCTGCGGCGCTCGGCGCTCCCGTCGTGGCTCTTTTCGGCCCCACCAATCCCGAACGCAACCGCCCCTGGGCGCGGCATTTCCGTGTGCTCTTTCAGGGCCGCCCGGCGCTCGCCGGTCAGCCCGCCCATGGCCGCTACGCACGCGGGAATACTCCGGCGCCGGAAATTCTCGCCATCAGTGTCGAAGCCGCGCTCGCCGCCTGCCAGGACCTGCTCGCCGCCTCGGCTCCGGATTTCGCGGAGGCGGCGCCGTGAAATT
>JAKATS010000139.1 GCA_021818645.1 Acidobacteriota bacterium
CCGATCTTGGAGGCGGCAATGTCGTGCTGCCTGCTGGTGCTGAGTGATTTACCCAGTCAGCGGGAATTATGGGGCCAGCATGCGCTGTATTTTCCCGCACCCGGAGCCGCGGGAGCGCGGGCCGGCCTGGAGCGGCATTTAGCCTGGCAGCAAACCTGCCCCGAGGCGGCTCACGCGCGGGCGGAAGGCGCCTGGCGCCATGCCCTGCGCCAGTTTACCGGCGAGCGCATGGCGGAGAGGTATCTGGCACAGTACCGAGAAATGCTGGAGCAGCCGAAATTTTCCGGCCAATCTCCGCAGCCGGTACAAAACGCTGCAGGGAATCCGAATCCCCATACCACGGCAGCATAGCTTTGATGGCAGAAAGAGTCCCCGATGCGCATCGCCTGGTTTGCCCACTCCTGGCTTTCGGACTGGAATCATGGCAATGCCCATTTTCTTCGCGGTCTGACCCGCGCGCTGTGCTGCCGCGGGCATCAACTGCAATGGTTCGAGCCGCTGTCGGGGCCATGGGGAGGATGGTCGCTGCAGAACCTGGTACGCCAGGAGCCGCTGCGCTGGACCAGCGCACTGCGGGACTTCAATCAGGCCTATCCGGAAATCCGGCCTATCTTTTATCCCCTGCCCAATAAGGCGCCACAGCCGCTGCCAGTTTCAGGTGAAACAGACACGCAGCATGGACTGCGCCAAAAAGAAGGCGCGGTTGCCGCCGCTCCGTTTCGCATGGCGGATCAGAATCTGCTGCCGAATTCCCGGCGAGTTTCGAAGGGCGTGAACTTAATCTCGTTTCTCAAAGAACCGCTCCAGGACATGGAATGGGTGGTGGTGCATGAATGGAGCGACGCAGAGCTAATTCAGGCACTGAAACGATTGCGCCACCAGCTCGGGTTCCGGCTGATCTGGCACGATACGCACCATCGCGGCATCAGCCGGCCGGAGGAAATTGAAGCCTATCAGATTCACGATTTCGACGCGGTGGTGGCATTTGGCGAAAGCCTGCGGTGGGCATATGAAACGCGATTTCACGCCCGGCGCAGCTATACTCTGCACGAGGCTGCCGATTTGAGTGTTTTTCATCCCGCGGCGAATGGAGCCATGACCGAACCGGCGCCGGAAGTGATCTGGATCGGCAACTGGGGCGATGAAGAGCGGACGCGGGAGTTGGAAGAATTTCTGCTGGAGCCGGCGCGGCGGCTGCGCGGGCACCGCTTTCAAGTGTATGGAGTGCGCTATCCGGCGGATGCGCGGCAGCGGCTGCGGCGGGCGGGCATTGCATATTCCGGATATCTGCCCAATCCGCGGGTGCCGGAGGCGTATGCGCATGGCAAGATCGCACTGCACATCCCGCGGCAGGCTTATCGCGAGAACCTGCCGGGAGTGCCGACCATTCGGGTCTTTGAAACGCTGGCCTGCGGCATTGCCCTGCTCTGCAGCCCCTGGCCGGAAACCGAAGGCCTGCTGGAGCCGGGCGCCGATTACGAATGCGCCGGCAGCGGGCGCGAAATGGAAGCGCGGATCGAATATCTGCTGCGGCACGATGACGAGCGGCGCAGCCTGGCCCGGCATGGCATGGAAAGTGTGCGGCAGCGCCATAGCTGCGAGCACCGGGCGCAGGAATGGGAGGCAATTTGCCAGGACATCGGATGAATCTTTTTGTATTCGGCTCCAGCCTGCTTTCCTGCTACTGGAACGGCGCGGCCACATATTACCGCGGCATGTACAAATATCTGCACCGACTGGGCTACAGCATCACTTTCGCGGAACCCGACATTTACCAGCGCTGGGAGCACCGCGATCTGGATGAAGTCGAATATGCCCAGGTGATTCGCTACCGGTCGCCGGAAGGTCTGACAGAACTATTGCAGCGGGCAGGCGAAGCCGACGTGGTCATCAAACACAGCGGCATCGGCGATGCAGACGAGTGGCTGGAAGAGCAGGCGCCGGAATGCCGCGGCAACGGCGGGGCGCCGCGGATCGTGTACTGGGATGTGGACGCGCCGGCCACGTTGGCCTGGCTGCGCGCTAACCCAGGATGCGCGCTGGCGCGCCGGCTGCCCGCTTACGATCTGGTTTTCACCTACGGCGGCGGCGGCGCGGTGGAACAGGAGTACCGGCGCCTGGGCGCCCGCACGTGCAGCAACATTTATAACGGGCTGGACCCGGAAACGCATTTTCCGGTTCCGGTTGAGGCAAGCGAGCGGGCCGATGTGCTGTTTACCGGGCATCGCATGCCGGACCGGGAAGAACGAGTGAAGGATTTATTTCTGGCCGCGGCCAGACTGCTGCCCCACCGGAAATTCATGCTTGGCGGCCTGGGGTGGGGCAACCGGGAACTGCCCGGCAATGTCCGCTGGCTGGGCCACGTACCCAGCCGCGATCACAACCGGCTCAACTGCGCGGCGGACTGGGTGCTGAATATCAACCGGAATTCGATGGCGCATATCGGATATTCGCCCCCGACCCGCATTTTCGAAGCGGCGGGCGCGGGCGCGGCCGTGATCACGGATTTGTGGCCGGGGATTGCGGATTTTTTTATGCCGGGAAAGGAAATCATGACCGCCGCAAATGCTCTGGAGCTGGTCACAATCATCGAGCAGACAAGCCCTGAAGCTCGCCGCGCACTGGGATACGCCATGCGCCAGCGTGCCCTGCAGGAGCATAGTTATGAAGCGCGGGCGCGACAGGCGGACCGGATTTTGAGCGGCGGATGCATGACGGAGCGCCCGATGATGAACCCTGAGCCGGCGTCGATCGAAGCGGCCTCCTGAGATGAAAATCGCGGTTTTTGGACTCGCCATCACTTCCTCCTGGGGCAACGGACATGCCGTGACTTGGCGCAGCCTGCTGCGGGGCGCGCATGTGCTGGGTCATGCAATCACCTTTTATGAGCGCGACCAGCCCTGGTATGCGCGGCATCGGGACCTGACCGCGCCGGGGTATTGCCGGGTGCGGCTACAGCCGGATTTGAAGCAGGCACTGATTGATGCGCGGCGGGAAGCGAAGGAAGCCGACTGCGTGATCGTCGGCAGCTACGTCCAGGACGGGACGTTGATTCTGCGGGAACTGCTGGCCGGCGGCAGCGCCCAGGTGGT
>JAKATS010000077.1 GCA_021818645.1 Acidobacteriota bacterium
TTGGGATAGTAGAGGTCGCGGTCGCCGACCTCGAGCCAGACGCGGATGGGCTTGCGGGGCGTATTCGCAACCAGGCGCTGGGGAAATTCCCAGGCGCCGTGCGGAGTGCGGGGATTGTAGGGCCATTGCTGGTTGACGAAAGTGCCGGAATAGCTCAGTACGCGGCGGAATAAATCGGGACGATACCAGGCCATGATGAAGGCGCAGGCGCCGCCGGAGCTGCCGCCCATGGCGGCGCGCCCGTTGGGATTGCGGGTGAGCCGGACATGAGCCGCGGCCTCGACCCGCGGGAGCACCTCGGTCTGGATGAAGTCGGCATAGCGGCCGGACATGGTGTCGTACTCCAGGCCGCGCTCGCTGCCCTGCGCGTCGCCGCCGCCGTTGGCGACGGAGATGCCGATCATCACCGGAATGCGGTGTTGGGCAATGAGAATATTCAGATCGCGGAAGAGCAAGGGATCGGGACCGTCGGAGCCCACGATAAAGGGTGCGCGGTCGCCGGGCCGGTATTGGCTGGGCACATAGACCCAGACTTTACGGGTCCAGGGAGCGGGATGGCTGGTGGTGACGATCAGGCGGCCGGGATGCAAAGGGTCCTCAACCCCGAAAGTGCCGGGATCGCGCATGATGCCGGGATAGAGCTTGCTATGGGCAGAACGCATGGTGAAGGTGAAGACCCGGCCGCGAGGAATTTTGGCGGAGACTCGCATGTAGGCCGGCGTGCGATGCGTGGGCCCGAGAATGAAATTGCCATCGCGATCAGCGGGAGGGTTGACGCCATCGGCCAGCGGCACGGCATGAACGAAGGCCGGAACCCGCCAGGGACGGATGGGAGTGGGCGGCTGATGCCAACCCTGGGCCGCGAGCGGGACGGCCAGCAGACCATAGATCAGGGGAATATACAAGCGGACACGAGAAGCTGATTTTGCACGAATAAACAACAACATGGCATTCCTTCCTTCAACCGGGACTTTGCGTGTGCAGATGGCAGATGGCGGCGGCGAGAGCGTCGGTGGCGTCGAGCGGTTTGGGCGGGGCATCGAGGCGCAGCAGGGTTTTGACCATCTGCGCCACCTGCTCTTTTTCCGCGCGGCCGTAACCGGTGAGGGCGCTTTTGATGGCCAGCGGAGTGTATTCGGCGATGGCGACACCACCGGCGGCGAGAGCCTGCAGGACCACGCCGCGGGCGTGGCCGAGTTTGATGGCGGAGCGGACATTTTCGGCGAAAAAAATGTCTTCGACGGCGGCGCACTGCGGCTGGTATTGGACGAGCAGGGCGGAAATGCCGGTGTGAATGGCCTGCAGGCGGGTGGCGAGATCGCCGCCGCGGGGCGGAACGATGGCTCCGCAGACGACCAGGGTGTGGCGATGGCCGTCACTGTCAATGACACCGTAGCCGGTGACGCGGCTGCCGCAGTCTATGCCGATGACACGCATGGATTTCAAACTCGCCGGCATCGCTCCGCAGCGCATCGGCCGGTGCGTCGTTTTGATGTACTCATAAACTACAGCCAAAAGCCATCTCGAAATTTATAAGCTCATCATCAGGCAGGCCAGCAGGGCTGTGCGCGGCGGCCAGGTATCGAGCCGGCCATGCTCATCGGGCGAGTGGGCGCCGGCGCCGGCGATGCCGAGGCCGTCCAGCGTGGGCACGCCGAGGGCGGCGGTGAAGTTGCCGTCGGAGCCCCCGCCGGTGGAGCATTCCTCAAGCTCCAGGCCGAGCGGCCGCGCCAGTTCGCGCGCGGCGGCAAAGAGGCCGGCGATGGCGGGCGTGCGGGGCATGGGCGGGCGATTGATGCCGCCGGTGATTTCGAGGCTGACCCGGGGATCGGCGGAGGCCAGGCCGCGCATGCGCTGGTCGAGCGCTGTAAGATCGTCGGGCTGCCAGGCGCGCAGATCGCAGTCCACTTCGGCTTCGGCGGCCACCACATTGCTGCGCGTGCCGCCGTGAACTACGCCGGGGTTCACACTGATGCCGCGGGCAGGATCGCTCCAGGTGGAGATTTCGACGATGCGGCGGGCGAGCTCGACGATGGCGCTGGCGCCGGATTCAAAATCCACGCCGGCGTGGGCGGCGCGGCCGCGGGCGCGCAGAACGTAGCCGGCGATGCCTTTGCGGGCGGTTTTCAATTTGCCCTCAAGCCCCAGGCCGGGCTCGAGCACCAGCGCCGCATGGGCGCGGCGGGCGCGGTCTTCGATCCAGCCGCGGGAAGCCTGGCTGCCGATTTCCTCATCGCCAGTGAAAAGAAAACGCAGGCCCCGGCGCGGCCGCAGGCCGGCGGCGGCGAGAGCGCGCCAGGCAAACAAGGCGCTGACCAGACCGGCCTTCATGTCCATGATCCCAGGACCCCAGGCCAGATGGCCGGAGACGCGAAAGGGCTGATGCGCCAGCGTGCCCAGGGGATAGACGGTGTCGCAGTGGCCCAGAATGAGCAGCTCGCGTAACGAGGGATCGGCGCCGGATGCGAATAGATCAAGACCATCGCCGCTGGCGGAGGAGGCCAGGCGCTGGATCTCGACATGGCCGGCGGCGGCAAAGGCCTGGGCGACGCGATCGGACATGCGGTCCACGGCGGCTTTATCGAGGCTGGGGCTTTCGCAGCCGACCCAGTCTTCGAGACAGGCCAGCATGGCCGCTTCCTGGCCGCGCAGCCAAACGGCCAGTAGCGCGGCGAGATCCATGGGGGACGAAAATGGATTGGGGCTGGGGCTGGACATCAGCACTTGTTTAGAAGTTTACGGCAAATGCGGGACACGCAAAGCAAGCTGAAGTCCGGGCAATCCTTTATATAATGCATGCAGGACCCTCGCGCCATGCCAGAAATTGACATGCTATCATCCGCCGCGGCGCCCGCGGCGGTACTGCCCGCGCTGCCCATGGATGTGGAGCGCATCCAGCGCTATCTGCCACACCGCTATCCGTTTCTGATGCTGGACCGGATTCAGGAATTTGAGCCGCGCAAGCGGATTGTGGCGCTGAAGAACGTAAGCGTGAATGAGCCGTTTTTCAACGGCCATTTTCCCGGCCGGCCGATCATGCCGGGAGTGCTGGTGCTGGAGGCGCTGGCGCAGGCAGGAGCGCT
>JAKATS010000176.1 GCA_021818645.1 Acidobacteriota bacterium
GAAACCCTGGCTCAGTTCGGCGATCTGGCGGATTTTTTCTTCCGCGACGAAATCGTGCCCGCGCCGGAAATCTGGCTGCCCAAAAAACGCACCCCGGAAGAAACCCTCAAACTCGCCGCCCACATGCTGGAATCTCTCGAAGCTGCCGATTGGTCGCATCCCGCTCTGGAAGCGGTTTTACGGGCTCTCGCCCAGGCCCAGGGCTGGTCGGCCAAAGAAGTCTTCATGCTGCTGCGCGCCATTCTGACCGGCAAGGCCGCATCCCCGCCGCTGCTCGAAAGCGCCCTGGTGCTGGGCCGCGCCCGCAGCCTCGACCGCATCCGCCGCTTCCTCGATCGGGAAAAATCCCGCCCGCCCAAAAGCGGCCCCTCGGCTGCTGGATAATTTTTTTGCGATCCGTTTAAATCACCAGTGGCAGCGGGTGCAGTTCCCGGCGCAGCGGATCAAGTCCCAGTCCCATGGACTCCAGCGTCGAGGCTCCCAGCAGTTGACTGTCGCCGTCTTCGCCAAAAATCACCGTGGCGCCGCCCACCCGGTCCTGGTAGCGAAATTGCGCGGTGCCGATCTTGCGGCGGATGCTTCGCCCATCCGCCAGCCGGAACTGCTGCTCGCCCATTACCGGAATGCCCAGCTGCCGTAATAGAGGCGTCGGTGCAATCGCATGAAATGCGCCCGTATCAACGAGAAAATCCAGGCTTTCATGCCGCGTGGGTTCGGTCGGATTGGCGATCTCCAAGCTT
This sequence comes from Acidobacteriota bacterium, assembly GCA_021818645.1. Lineage (GTDB taxonomy): Bacteria > Acidobacteriota > Terriglobia > Terriglobales > SCQP01 > JAKAZV01. The sequence continues at coordinate 741 of JAKATS010000176.1, forward strand.
AAAATCGTAAGCCCCATGGCCTCATCCTGGCACCGCCGGCTTGGTTTGGCAAACCGCAGGTTCTTTTATGCCTGCAACCCTTCGGCGCGCCGGCGGGTATGTTCGGCAATATGCGTCCATCCCATCTGCAGGCCCTTCCGGACTTCATCGGGTATGGCCCCCAGCGCGAAATGATGAAAGGCAAGTAGAGTCCCGCCGTTGATTTCCTTCAGCCGGTATTGAACGTTGTTGATCACCGCGAAGGACATGAAAAGCGGGCCGGTGATTTCAAGCAGCGTCGGCCGCTTGATCGCCTGGACATGGCCCCATAAGTGGCCGTTGCCGTCTTGCAGGTCGCGGAACCAGCGGCCGCCAACCCAGGCTTCCAGTTTCGCCGAAAGTGGCTTGCCGTCGGGGGTGATGAAGCTAGGGCCGAGTTCTTCCAGCAGGGCGGAAAAGGTCGCCTCGGGTGGAGCTTTGATTTCAATGTCCTGGGTCAGCTTCAGGATCAGATCGTCAAGGTTCGGGCTGGTGGTTGTGGAATTCATGGTTTCTCCTGTTCAAAGGTTTTCGGTGATGGATGGGCCTGTGCTTCCGCGCGATCTTGAATCCGCAAGAGTTGCCGGCTCCAGAAACGCTCGAAGTATTGTGTCCATTCGTGCAGATGGCGCAGGGGAGCGGCGTTGGTCCGGTAAAATACCAGGCGCCCTTTGCGGCGTGCGCGCACCAGCCCGACTCGGTGCAGAACCCGCAGGTGCTTGGATGCCGAAGGCTGGCGCATCTTCAAATGCACAACAATATCGCCAACCGGACGCTCCTGGTCTGCCAGAAAAACCAGAATCTGCCGCCGCCGCAATTCCGCGACCGCGTTGAATGCGTCCGATGTTGTGCTGGCGCGGGGCACGATATTCAATATATATTCTCATATGGGAATATGTCAAGCCAAAATTTAAGCTGAGTAAAAAATCTTTATTTTTTGTGTTTTAGCCAGTTTGAGTGGGGGAAAGGCCCTGAGGCTGTGCCTCCCACTGCCCTTGCAAATCTGGCGGCTTACGCTTGCATGCAAAGCGAATCGCTTCGCATGTGCCTCACTCCACCGTCACCGACTTCGCCAGATTGCGTGGCTGGTCCACATCGCAGCCTCTTCGCAATGCAATCTCATAGGCCAGCAGTTGCAGCGGCACGATTTCCAGGATAGGTAATAAAATTTCCGGCGCGGCCGGCACTTCGATCGCCGCAACCGCTCCCAGTTCGCTGATCTCCCCCGCCGTGCCTTCATTCACAATCGCGATCACCTGTCCCGACCTTGCCGCGACTTCCTGAATGTTGCTCAGGGTCTTTTCATAGCGCAGCCGCGAGCCGGTATCTTCGGGGTCATGCCCGGCCAGCACCACCACCGGCAGGTTTTCGTCAATCAGCGCATTGGGGCCGTGTTTCATCTCCCCGGCCGGGTAGCCTTCGGCATGAATATATGAAATTTCCTTCAGCTTCAGCGCGCCTTCCAGCGCGATGGGGTAATGAATGCCGCGGCCCAGGTAAAGAAAATTCGCGCTGCCGTGAAACTGTTTGACCAGGTTTTCGATCTCCGGTCCGGCGGATAACTTTCGCAGCAGTTGTTCCAGTTGCCCCGGCAGGTGCTGCAGCGCGGCGATAAAGCGCGCCGCTTCCGGCGCGGACAATTGGCCGCGTACCCGGCCGAGAAACAATCCCAGCACCGCCAGCGCGGTCAGTTGTGCGGTAAACGCCTTGGTCGAGGCCACCCCGATTTCCGGCCCCGCGTGGGTCAGCAGGCTCACCTGGGCTTCCCGCGCCAGCAGGCTGCCCACGGCATTGCAGATGGCCATCGTCGCCGCGCCCTTGCTCCGCGCCTCGCGCAGCGCCGCCAGCGTGTCCGCCGTCTCGCCCGATTGCGAAATCATCACCGCCAGTTGCGCGCCGTCCACCAGCGGATCGCGGTAGCGGAACTCGCTGCCGTAATCCACCTCCACCGGCAGCCGTGCCAGCCGTTCGATCATGAACTTGCCCGCCAGCGCCGCATGCCACGAGGTGCCGCAGGCCACAATCCGCAGCGACTGGAATCTGGCGTAATCGGCCTCGCTCAGGCCGCCGTCGTCGAGATAGGCCCGGTTTTGTCCCGCATCCAGCCGGCCCACCAGCGTGTCGCGCACCGCCCGCGGCTGCTCGTGGATTTCCTTGAGCATGAAATGCCGGTAGCCGCCCTTTTCCGCCGCGATCGGGTCCCACAGCACCCGCGTCACCGCCGGCTCCAGCTTCCGGCCTTGAAAGTTTTCCAGTTGAATGCCGGCGGGCGTCAGCACCGCCATCTGTTCATCCTCGAGAAAAATCATCTCGCGGGTGTGCGGC
>JAKATS010000221.1 GCA_021818645.1 Acidobacteriota bacterium
ATGACCCTCTTATCCATTTCAATATTCTGCGCTGGCCCGGCGATGATCCACGTTGTTGATGAATGACGAATGGCGATGGCTATGACGCTTTCCGGATTTTCGTGGCTGGGCTGGCGGCGGGGAACGGTTACGAATCAGCCGTTTCAGGCCCATGATCCCTCCACCGGCTTGCCGCTCGATCCGGTATTTCATGGCGCATCTCTGGCGGAAGCTGATGCCGCGGCCGAATTGGCCGGCCAGGCGGGCGTGCCGTATGCTCGCCTGACGGCCGTCCGCCGGGCTGAATTTCTCCGGGCGATCGCGGACGCAATCGAAGCTCTGGGTGCGCCGCTGCTCGAACGCGCCCGCCAGGAAACCGGCCTGGGCGAAACCCGGCTCGCCGGCGAACGCGCCCGCACCTGCACTCAGTTGCGGATGTTTGCCGCCATCACCGAAGAGGGAACCTGGCTCGATGCGCGCATTGATCATGGCAACCCCAGCCGTCAGCCGCCCAAACCCGACCTGCGCTCCATGCGTACCCCCATCGGTCCGGTGGTGATTTTCAGCCCGGCCAATTTCCCCTTGGCCTATTCGGTGGCTGGCGGCGATACCGCCTCGGCCCTGGCAGCCGGTAACCCCGTGATCGCGGTGGCTCATTACGCCCATCCCGGCACCGCGGAATGGGTCTCCGGCGCGGTGATTCAGGCAGCGCAAAAAACCGGAATGCCGGAAGGTGTTTTTTCCATGCTGTTGGCCGGTGATGGTTCGGTGGGCGAGCGCCTGGTGCGCGATCCGCGCATCAAGGCAGGCGCGTTCACCGGTTCCTTTGCCGGGGGCTCGGCTTTGCATCAATTGGCCCAGTCCCGCCCCGACCCGATTCCGTTTTTTGCCGAAATGGGCAGCCTGAATCCGGTTTTCCTGCTTCCCGGCGCTCTAGCCGAGCGCGGGACGGCCTGGGCCGAAATTCTGGCGCAATCGGTGCTGCTGGCCGTAGGACAGTTCTGCACCAGCCCCGGCTTATTGCTGATCCCGGAAGGTGAGGCCGGCGATCACTGGATCGAGCTGCTGGTGCGGCATCTCGCCGCCGCGCCCGCCGGCGTCATGCTGCATGCCGGCATCTGGCGTAATTACGTCCGGCAATTGGAGGAGCGTTCGAGCGCGCCCCAACTGCAATGCCGGCTGAAGGCCAAATCGAATGTGTCTGGCCGGGCTGAGGCCGCATTGTTTGAAACCACGGTTCCCGCCTTTCTGGCCCATCCGGAATGGCAGCGCGAAATTTTCGGCCCGGCGGTTCTCATGGTCCGCTACGCCGCGCTGGGGCAATTGCTCGAAATCGCTGGCGCACTGGAAGGCTCATTGACCGCGACGGTTCTGGCCTCCGCCGCGGATGCATCCTCCCGCGAATTGATGGAAGCCCTGGCCCGCCGTGCCGGCCGGCTGATCTTCAACGGCGTGCCCACCGGCCTGGAAGTCGGCCCGGCCACCGTGCATGGCGGACCCTGGCCGGCCGCCAGCGATCCGCGTTTTACCTCTGTCGGCGGTCGTGCCCTCGAACGTTTCACCCGCCTGACCGCCTGGCAGGATTTTCCCGATGCCCTCCTGCCGGAAGAACTTCGGGAAGCCAACCCGCGGCAAATCTCACGCCTTATGGATGGCCGGCGCACGGGCGGCAATTATGCCGGGACATGAGGCCGGAGGCAGGAACGGCGAAGTCAAAAAGTGGCTCCGCCACAGGATTTGGTAATCAAATGATGATTTCCGAAGCACAATTTTTCGAACGTCAGTTCGGCGTGACCGCGGCCGATCTGGCCCGTTATCTGGCCGCGGCGCTCGAACGCGGCGGCGATTACGCGGACCTGTACTTCGAATACCAGACCAGCTCTTCGCTGCTGCTCGATGAAAGCCTGGTGAAGTCGGCGACCCAGGGCATTTCCGTTGGAGTGGGGATTCGCGTGCTCGCCGGCGAGCGCACCGGCTACGCCTATACCGACGATCTGGCGCCCGATAAAATCCTCCACGCCGCCCGGACCGCCGCCCACATTGCCGGCGGCCCGGCCCATACCCATATTGTGGGTTTGCGCGCGGCCGTGCTCTCGCGTCCCAATCTCTATGCCGTGCCGGTGGCGCCGGCCGAACTGGCGCTCGAACCCAAGCTGGCGCTGGCCCGGCGCGCGGATGCTTCTGCCCGCGGCTTTGACCGCCGCATCGAGCAGGTGCGCATCGGTTACGCCGATGAGCTCAAGCGGGTGCTGATTGCCGCCAGCGATGGCACGCTGGCCGGTGACACCCAGCCGCTGGCCCGCATGACTGTGTTTTGCCTGGCCCGCGACGGGCAGCAAAGCCAGAAAGGCCAGTCCGGCGGCGGCGGCCGCGTACCGCTGGCGTTTTTTGAAACCGAGTTAACCCCGGAAACTCTCGCCCGGCGGGCTGCGGAAGAGGCCATTCGCCAGCTTGCCGCCCGGCCCTGTCCGGCGGGTGAAATGACCGTGGTCCTGGGTCCCGGCTGGCCCGGCATTCTGCTGCATGAAGCCGTCGGGCATGGCCTCGAAGCCGACTTCATCCGTAAAAAAACCTCCGCCTTCACCGGCCGTCTGGGCCAGCGCGTGGCCAGCGACAAATGCACCGTCGTGGATGACGGCACTTTGCCCGGCCGCCGCGGCTCCATCAACCTCGATGACGAAGGCGCGCCTTCCCGCCATAACGTGCTCATCGAGAAGGGCATTCTCAAGTCTTTTCTGCAGGATCATCTCAACTCGCGCCTGCTCGGCGCTTCGCCCACCGGCAACGGACGCCGGGAAAGCTATGCCCATATGCCCATGCCGCGCATGACCAACACCTACATGCTGTCCGGCGACGATGCGCCCGAAGATATCCTGCGCGGCGTGCAGAAAGGCATTTACGCCGTCAATTTCGGCGGCGGGCAGGTGGATATCACCAGCGGCAAATTCGTTTTCTCAGCCTCCGAATCCTATCTCATCGAAAACGGCAAAATCACCGCGCCCCTGCGCGGCGCCACCCTCATCGGCAACGGGCCCGACGTGCTGACGCGGGTCTCGCAGGTGGGCCACGATCTGCAGCTCGATCAGTGCATCGGCACCTGCGG
>JAKATS010000336.1 GCA_021818645.1 Acidobacteriota bacterium
GTTGACCAGCACCTGCTTGCGGGAGCGGTCGCCGGCGTACATGCCGCGCAACTGCGGCACCGTCTGATGGCTTTCATCGAGAAATATCAGGGTGTCCGCGGGCAGATAGTCGAGCAGCGTGGGCGGCGGCTCGCCCGGCTGACGGCCGGTGAAGTGGCGGGAATAATTTTCAATGCCGTGGCAGTAGCCGATTTCGCGCATCATCTCCAGATCAAAGCGGGTACGCTGCTCCAGCCGCTGGGCTTCCATTCGCTTGCCCTGCGCCTCGAGCGCCGGTTTCCATTCATGCAACTCGCTCAGAATCGAGGCCAGCGCCCGCTCGCGCGTCTGGGGCGTGATCACGTAATGGCTTTTGGGATAGATGGGCAGGCGGTCGTAATGGCGGCGCACCTGGCCGGTGAGCGGGTCAATCGCGGCCAGGCTTTCGACCGTCTGGCCCCAGAGCTCGATGCGATAGGCCTGATCTTCGTACGAGGGCCAGACTTCGATGGTGTCGCCGCGGACCCGGAACGTGCCGGAGGCGAATTCCACCCCGGCGCGCTCATAAAGAATGTCCACCAGCTTGCGGGTGATCTGATCGCGGGTGATGGACTGGCCCTTTTCCAGATGCAGCAGCATGCCATAGTAGGCTTCCGGCGAACCCAGGCCATAAATGCAGGAAACCGAGGCCACGATCACCACGTCACGGCGCTCAAACAGCGAGCGCGTGGCGGCCAGCCGCAGCCGGTCAAGCTCTTTGTTGATGGTGGCTTCTTTTTCGATATAGACATCGGCGGCGGGAATGTATGCCTCGGGCTGGTAATAGTCGTAATAGGAGACGAAATATTCGACCGCATTCTGCGGGAAGAAGGTTTTGAATTCGTGATAGAGCTGGGCGGCCAGGGTTTTGTTATGCGCCAGCACCAAAGCCGGCCGGCCGGAGCGGGCAATCACCTGGGCCATGGTGTAGGTCTTGCCCGATCCGGTGACCCCGAGCAAAACCTGATGCGCGGCGCCCTCGCGGCAGCCGGCGACCAGTTGCTCAATCGCCTGCGGCTGATCTCCGCGGGGAACATAATCGCCCGCCAGTTGAAACTCCATCCTTACAGTTTAAAACCGCCGCTGGGGCCGGCGCTTCCCAAGGCCTTGAAAATGAGATATTCTTCACTCCGAACTGTTCCAGGAGTGTCTTATTCCGGCAGTCAGTCATAGAGTCCGCGCTAGTCTGGCGTTCATCCTGGCCCTGGGACTGGTCTATCCCGCCTTTGGCTGGGGACCGAAGGGGCACCAGATCATCGCCGTGGCCGCGGCGCACGATTTGCCCGCTTCCCTGCCGGCCTTTATCCGCCGCGACTGGGTTACGCTGCGCTTTCTTACCAATGAACCCGACCGCTGGCGGGAAGCCGGCATGCCGGAACTCGATGCCGACAATGCCCCCGATCATTTCATTAATCTGGAACGGGTCGCGTTTTTAAAAAGGTGGCCGCGGAATCGCTATGGTTTTATCGCGGCCTTGTATGCACAGGCGCAAAAGCTCCGGCAGGCCGGCCATCCGCGCGCGGCGGCGGCGCTAACCCCGGCCGCGGTGGGTTTGCAGCCCTATGCCGCGCTGGAATATTACCAGCGACTGGTGATCGCCCTGCAGGAGTACCGCTGGGCGAAGCGGCATCATCAGAATGCCCGGCTGCTGCAGGGGCATGTGCTGGAAATGATGGGCATTCTGAGCCACTTTGTGGGCGACGGCTCGCAGCCGCTGCATACCACCATCCAGTACAACGGCTGGGTGGGGCCCGACCCGGAAGGTTTTACCCGTTCGCACCGGATTCACTGGCAGTTTGAGAGCAAATTCGTCAATGCCGCCGTGCCCTGGAGCGCGCTGCGCGGCCGCCTGCGGCCGCCGCACCCGCTGCACCATGTGTTTGCCGCGTATCTGCATTATCTGGGGCAGACGCATGCGCAGGTGGTTCCGCTCTATCGGCTGGCGAAACAAGGCGCCTTTCAGGGGCGCGGCACCGCCGCCGGGCGGCGTTTTGTGGAAGCCCGGCTGGCGGCAGGGGCGCAGATGCTGGCGGATATGTGGTACACCGCATGGCGGGCCAGCGCCCGCATGCCGCGGCATGGCTTTCATCTGTCCCTGAGCCGGAGGGGTTACCGGCGTAAATAGATCAATAGATCAAAAGACAAATTGCAGCAAGTGGGGTGGAAAAATGACTGGGGTGAATCATGCATTATCCGCCTGGGCCCGCGTGTCCCGGCACAAAATGCTGCTGGCGGTGGTGAGTCTGGGTATGGCCGGCAGTCTGGCCTGTGGCGGCGGATCATCGCCCGCACCCGCTCCACCTTCCACGCCCAGCGCGCCCGGGCAGGTGACGGGGTTGACGGCTATGGCGGGCGCAAACCAGATTGTATTAAGCTGGACGGCGGTCAGCGGCGCAACCAGCTATGACGTCGAGCGCGGCACCGCCAGCACGGGGCCGTTCACTTCCATTGCCACACCCACGGGAACCACTTACACCGATACCAGCATCACGGCCGGCGTTACCTACGATTACGAAGTCGCGGCGGTGAATGCCGGCGGGACGGGCACGGCTTCGGCAGTGGTTTCCGCCATAGTTCCCGGGTCATTGAGCGCCCAGATCACGGTGGATGCGCTGAGCAACCGTCATGGGATCAGCCCCTTGGTTTATGGAGTCAATTTTCCGCCCAGCGCCGCCTATATCACGGCCACGGGCACGACCTTTGTCCGCTGGGGCGGAAATAACAGCACGGATTACAACTGGGTCAATTTCGACGCCAATCTGGATAACGACTGGTATTTCCAGGACGATCCCTTCGGAGCCCTGGGCCTGAACAGCGGGTCCACCGGCGCCGATTCGCAGGCGTTCGTAAAAGATGTGGTGGCGGCCGGGGCCGACCCGCTGATGACCATGCCGATTCTCACCACCAAGAATCCGGTCAGTGGAATCACCGCGGGCTGGGTGGCGAAGGGAGGGTCTCTATATGACAGCTTCAGCGTGGCGAAATACCAATACACTCCCTGCGAATTCAATCCGTATGCTTCCGATGACGGCGACGGCGTTGACAGCGCAACATCC
>JAKATS010000140.1 GCA_021818645.1 Acidobacteriota bacterium
AATAGGCCTCCGCGATGGTGTCCAGGTCGCGCGAGAGCGCCAGAGCGATTTGCCGCTGGGCGGGGGAAAGATATTGATTGCGCGAGCTGAGCGCCAATCCATCCGGCTCGCGCACTATGGGGCAGACTACCATCTCCACATCGCAGTTCAAATCGCGCAACATGCGCCGCAGCACCGCAACCTGGGCCGCGTCTTTCTGGCCGAAATAGGCGCGCTGCGGCTGCACTATCTGCTGCAGCTTCAATACCACGGTCGCGACTCCGCGAAAATGCCCGGGCCGGCTGCGGCCGCAGAGCCGGTCCCTGTATCCCTCCACCTCGACATAGCTCGCATAGCCGTCGGGATACATCACCGCGGGCGTGGGTAAAAATACTGCGGCGACGCCGGCCTGTTCCAGCATGGCCAGATCGGCTTCCCGCGGCCGGGGATAGCGGTGGTAATCTTCTCCCGGCCCGAACTGCGTTGGGTTGACAAAAATGCTGGCCACGCTGGCGGCATCCCGCCCGCGGCTGGCCGCGATCAGCGACATATGGCCGGCATGCAGCGCGCCCATGGTGGGTACCAGCCCCAGGCTGCCTCGGGCTCGCAGCCGGCGGCAGCAGGCGCTCATGGCCGCGGGTAACTCATGCATTTCCATGGCAATTGAAGGCGGAAGAGCTAACGCGCCGCGGCCAGCCGCTGCGCCGGCCGGCGATGATAACTTTCCGCATCGGCGGGAAATGTCCCGGCGCGCACCTCGCGGGCATAGGCTGACAGCGCCGGTGAGATGACGGCGTTCAAATCCGCAAAAGCCCGCACAAATCGCGGCGTCGGGCCGAAACTCAGCCCCAGCGCATCATGCCAGACCAGTATCTGTCCATCGCAGTCGGGGCCGGCGCCGATGCCGATGGTGGGTATGCGCAGCGCCCGCGTGACTGCGCCGGCCAGCTCCCGCGGCACCCCTTCCAGCACCACCGCAAACGCGCCCGCCGCCTCCAGCGCCTGCGCGTCCGCTAGCAGGTTCTCGGCGCTTTCTGTATCTAATGCCTGAACCTTATAGCCGCCCATCCGGTGCAGCGCTTGCGGCGTCAAGCCCAGGTGCCCCATGACGGGTATTTCCGCCTCCACCAGCGCCTCCACCAGCCGTGCTTTGCGTCCCCCGCCTTCCAGTTTGACCGCTGCCGCGCCGCCCTGGCGCACCAGTTGCAGCCCGCTGCGCACGGTCTGCTTCCAGCCGAGCTGATAGCTGCCGTAGGGCAGGTCGGTCACCAATAGCGCGCGTTCCAGTCCGCGCCGCACCCAGCGTGTCGCGATGGTCATTTCGTCCAGCGTGACCGGCAGCGTGCTGTCATAGCCGCCCAGGGTCATGCCCAGCGAATCGCCCACCAGGGCGAGATCCACGCCGGCCTGGTCCAGCAGGCGGGCGCTGGGATGGTCATACACGGTAAGGCAGACAATCTTTTCCCCGCGCTGTTTTTTTTCCCGGCACTGCGGAATGGTAAAGGGCGGAGCGGTATGGGCAGGATTGAGTTGCAGCTTCATTTGGGTATCCGTCCCGGAATCCGGGATCGAATCCTCCTCGCCGGCGCGCCGGGCGCGCGGCAATCAAATTTTTATATCCGAGTGCAAGGCCGGCCGCCCGGCTCTTGCCTCTGAGAATTATAATCCTGGAGGTTGGGGACTGGCATGGCTAAGCGAAAAGTGGCATGACCTTTCGCGCGGCCCGCGCCAGGCATTTAGTCCCGGCCCAGCGGCAGGAAGTATTGGGTGCCCTTGATCGGCTCCGAAAGCCGGTGCAGCAGCTCCCGCAGATCTTCATTGCGTTCAACGAAATCAATTTCCGAGGTGTCAATCACCAGCAGGTCGCTCTGCGCATAGTGCGCGAAATAATGATCGTAGGCGCGCACCACTTCGGCCAGGTATTCGGCTGACAGTTCGCGCTCGGCGGGCATGCGCCGCCGGGCCAGCCGCTCCCGCAGCACCGGTACCCCGGCTTGCAGGTAAATCACCAGGTCGGGCACCGGGATCTGGCCATGGAACATCTCGTAATACGGGTTGTAAACCTCGAGCTCGTCGTCGCTCAGGTTCAGACAGGCGAAAATTTTGTCTTTTTCGAACAGGTAATCGGAAACCAGCGGGTCGCGCGGCCGGCCCGGACCCCAGGGCGCGAGCTGCTGATAGCGCGACTGCAGAAAATACATCTGCGCCCGGAATGCGGCCCCGGGCTGGCCGGCATAAAAAGCATTGAGATGGCGGTTTTCTTCCGGTTCCCGCAACAGCCGCGCTCCCATGCGCTCGGCCAGGATGCCGGCCAGCGTGCTCTTGCCCACCCGGATAGGGCCTTCAATGGCGATGTAGCGCGGCGGTTCGAATAAATCGGGCATGCGCAGTCATTGTAAATCGTGCGCTGGATGAGTGTCACTAGCCCCATGACTTGGCGGGCATGCGCCGGAACTCGGTTCCAAAGAGAAACTCAGGGAATACCAACAGAAATTCAAGCCCCAGTGCTTCCCGTATTGGGCAGCCGTTTTTCCGATCGAAGCAAATCTGAACGGCCATGCCAGCCGCCGCCGCATCGTACCTGTCAGGCCGGCGGGACCGCACCCGCAAATACCTCCGGCCGCGATTTTATTGACACAAAAACATTATGGCTGCCATGACTTCCCCTTCCATCCCCCTGCCCGCGGCACTCTCCCGGCCCTTACCCCAAATGCATCCGCGCGGCCTGGGGCGCCGCCTGCTGGAGTTGACCTGCCGCCATCAATGGATTCGCGCTCGCGGCCTCGATGGCAGCTATGGCCTGCGCTGCCAGCACTGCATGAAACCCTACCACCGCACCTGGAATCAATTGCTCAACTCCTGAGGGGCGTGCGATTGTGCTGGGTTGCATGACGGGAGCCATAGACCTGAGCGTAACGCTTCCGGCTCAGACCGCGGCGGCCAGTTCCTGCGGCGCCGTCTCCACCAACTTCCAGTGAGACTTCTCGCGCAGCAGCCGCCGGACCAGTGCGGTGTGCAGCGCATGGCCGGCCTTATTGGCCACCACCCGGCCCTGCAGCGGCAATCCCAGCAACGCCAGATCCCC
>JAKATS010000114.1 GCA_021818645.1 Acidobacteriota bacterium
CACCCGGTCTTCGGGAAACTCCGCCGCCAGGGCGCGGAAAAGCTCCAATTCGTAATCAGGGGGAAATACTCCGCCCTTAAGCTTATGGCTGTGAAAGCCGCAGCGCCGCTTGAGCGCGCGCGCGCACTCCAGCAGTTGTTCCCGCGTCCGCACCTCGCCGCGGCCATGTTGCGGATAACGAAAAAACAGATACGAAGCGAACGGCACCTCCTCCCGCAATCGCCCGCCCAGAATTTCGCTCACCGGCGCCTGCCAGTGCTGGCCCAATAAATCCAGGCAGGCAAACTCGATCGCCGCCAGCATCTGGGTGCGGTTATTGTAGAGCGATCCGGTGGGGTTGGCGATCAGAAACCGCAGTCGTTCCAGCCGGGCCGGGTCGTGCCCCAGCAGCATCTCCCGCAGTCCGCGAAACGCGGTTTCCGCCGACTCTCCGCCGCCGCCCATCTCGCCCAGCCCCACCAGGCCGTTATCGGTTTCAATTTCAATAATGGTGCGGACAAACCTTCCCCAATGGCAGCCGTTGGCGTGCCGCAGGGGGGCTTCCAGGGGCACCGTCACGGTGGTGGCGCGCAGGTCGGTGATTTTCATGGTGGATGGATCAAAAGCCGGGCTAATGCGGAACCATTTCCGTCTTCCCGCTCTGCGCCGAGCGTTCGACCGCGTCCAGCACGGCATTGCACGCCACTCCATCGGCAAAGTCCGGATGCAGCTCGGTCCGGGTCTTCAGCGCGGCCAGAAAATCGGCGCAGGCATGCACAAAGGCATGTTCATAGCCCAGCATGTGTCCGGCCGGCCACCAGTGCGCGATATAGGGATGCGAGGCTTCGGTCACCAGGATGTTGTTCCAGCCCTGCAGCTTCTCGGGCAGCGTGCGGTCATAAAACTCCAGTTCGTTTTGCCGCTCCAGGTTGAAGCGCAGCGAACCCTGGCTGCCGTTGATTTCCAGGCCCAGATAATTCTTCCGCCCCGTCGCCAGCCGGCTGACTTCGAAACTGGCCGTGACTTCGCCCTCCTGCCGCTGAATTGTCCCGAAAAAGGTAGCCGCATCGTCCACGGTCACCGGAGCCATTTTCCGCGGCTGGCCCGGCAGCGGGCGTTCGGTAATCATGGTTACCGTGGTGGCCCGCACCTCGCGCACCGGCCCGGCCAGATAATGGGCCAGGTCAATGATGTGCGCACCCAGGTCGCCCAGCGCGCCTGCCCCGGCGATGGCTTTATCCAGCCGCCAGACCCGGGGAAATTGCGGGTCCACGATCCAATCCTGCAAATATTGGGCGCGGAAATGAAATAGCCGTCCCAGCCGGCCTTCGGCGATCATCTGCCGCGCCAGCGCCAGCGCCGGCACGCGCCGGTAATTGAACAGCACCATATGGCGGACTTTCGCCTTTTGCGCCGCTGCCAGCATGGCTTGGGCTTCGGCCAGGCTGTTGGCCAGCGGTTTTTCGCAGATCACGTGCTTGCCCGCTTCAGCCGCCGCAATGGCGATGGCGGCATGCGAATCCCCCGGCGTGACGATGTCCACCACGTCCACATCCTCGCGCCGCACCATCGTGCGCCAGTCGGTCTCCGTGGCTTGCCAGCCCAGTTGCGCCGCTGCGTCTTTTAAGGCCCGCTCATCGCGCCCGCAGATCACCTGCAGCCGGGGACGGGGAATGCCGGGGAAAAAATGCGGCGCCTGCCGCCAGCCATTGCTGTGCGCCTTGCCCATGAAGGCATAACCGGCCATGCCAATGCGAACTTCATCCATTGTGAAAATCTCCTCGCTTCCGCTTCCCCGCCTCATGCCCACCATATTTTCGGCCGGGCTTCCCGAATCACCAGCGCTTGCAGAAACTGCGCCGCTTTCTGCAGGCCCTCGTTGACCGACATCAAACTGTCTTCATGTTCAATGCTGAGCGCGTCATCATAGCCGGCCAGCCGCAGCGCGGAGATGAAATGCGCCCACCACTCCGCCCCGTGGCCATAACCCACGGTGCGGAAAATCCAGCCCCGCCGGATCTCATCCGCATACGGTTTGCTGTCCAGCACTCCCGTGCGCGCCGCGCAGGTGGACTCGAAGATTTGCGTGTCCTTGGCATGCACATGAAACAGGGCTCCCGCGGCGCCCAGCACGCGCACCGCTTCAATCGGGTCAATGCGCTGCCAGAACAAATGACTGGGGTCGAAATTGCAGCCCACCGATTTGCCCGCCGCATCCCGCAGCCGCAGCATGGTTTCCGGCGAATAGACCACAAATCCGGGGTGCATCTCGATGGCGATCCGCACGCCATGATCGGCGGCGAAGCGCGCATGCTCTTTCCAGAAGGGGATGACTTTTTTCTCCCATTGCCAGCGCAGCAGATCGCTGTATTCCGGCGGCCAGGGGCAGGTCACCCAGTTCGGCTTCCTGGCCTTTTCGCTTTCTCCCGGACAGCCGGAAAAATCAATCACCGTCTTTACGCCCAGCTTTTCCGCCAGGCGAATGGTCTTGCGGCTGGTTTCGAGAAAGCCGCGGCGGGTGGCCGCATCCGGATGCAGCGGATTGCCGTGGCAGCTCAGGGCGCTGATCCCGATGCCGGCATCATCCAGCCGCGCCCGGAATTCCTTCAGCTTGCCCGCGTTCTGCAGCATCTCCAGTTTGCAATGCGGATCGCCTGGGTAATTGCCGGTGCCCAGCTCCACGGTTTGCAGGCCCAGGGCCAGAACCTTTTCTATCACCTGGGCCAGGGAATCCTGGGCCAGCAAAGCGGTAAACAATCCAACGCGCATGGGTTTTTTCCTCTAAGGCATGAGCGGCCGGCTGGGACAAAGTGTCCGGCTCCGGCCGGGCATGAACGAAAATGTTTCGCCTGCACATCGCAGCGGCTGTGCCGCAGGCGCTTTCCAGCATAAATCACTCATGCCGCAAATGCCACGTGCGCATGATCTATTAAAAGCAGTGAACCCCGATTCCGCCTTGCGCACTTGGAGCCAATAAGCTACCCTGCCAACAAACCATCGGCCATCATGGGTTCCGGCCGGCCGTGAAGAAAAATGGCTGCGCTGTGA
>JAKATS010000117.1 GCA_021818645.1 Acidobacteriota bacterium
TTTTTACTGCTGCCGGGCAGCGGCGCGCATCATGATCCGGCAGCGCTACGGCCGCATTATCAACATGTCATCCGTGGCCGGCACGCGTCCCAACCGCGGCCAGGTGAACTACGCAGCATCCAAAGGGGGCATTAACGCCCTGACCCGCGCCCTGGCGGCCGAACTCGCCAGCCGCAACATTACCGTGAATGCGGTAGCGCCGGGCGTGATCGAAACCGAAATGACCCAGGCAATCCGGGATGCGGCCCACGATCAGATTCTGGCCAGCATAGGACTCAAGCGGTTGGGCCGGGTTGAGGACATTGCCGGCGTAGTCGCATTTTTAGCTTCCGACGACGCAGCTTATATCACCGGAGAAGTATTGCACGTGGATGGCGGCCTGCGCTGACCTTAGATGCCGGTGCGGCCCGCGCGCCCTCCGGCGGCACCGGTTGTTTTGCCCCCAAACATCATGAATTCTTTTCGCGCAGTTGTCATTACCGGCCAGGGCTGGCTCTTGCCACCCGGAGTGGAACTGCGCCAATTTCATCCGCAGGCGGCGGCCCCGGAAGAGTTTGCACCGCAACGATTGCGGGACTTTGCTGCCGGAGATTATGTGCGCGACCCCAAGGTGCTGCGCGCGATGAACCGCCTGTTCCAGATTGCCGCTGCGGCCGGCGTGCTGGCCATGCACGATGCCGGCTTTCAGCAGGCCCGCGATCTGACCAGCGCGGGTCACGACCCGGCCCGCTGCGGCACCGCCGTGGCCATGAGTGAAATTTCTCCGCTCACCCAGAATCTGCTGGACGCGGTCATCGCGGCCAGTCCCGACGGGCGATTTGACCTGGCGGCTTTTGGCGAGATTGCCCGGCACCAGCTCCATCCCTTTCGCCGACTGACCATGCTGCCCAATATGGCGGCGGCGCATATTTCGCTGTTATTCGGTTTGCAAGGTCCCAGTTATACGCTCGATTCCGGCATTACCGCCGGCATGCAGGCGATCCTCGAAGCCTACTGGGCGATTGCCGACCACAAGGCGGATCTGATGGTTTGTGAAGCCGCCGACAGCCCTGAAAACGCTTTACGCAAGGCCGCAACCCTGGAAGTGGCGGGAGCGCTGGTGCTGGAGGCGGAAACATCCGCCCAAGCGCGGCAAGTCCGCATACTGGCGCGGGTGCGGGCGCAGCCGGAATATCCGTCTGCGAATACCGCTGCGCGTTCCAGCGCGGCGCCGGCCGCCGGCAGTCTGCTGGCGGTGCTGGCCGGACTGCGCGATCTCAGCCTGGACCAGCCGCAATCGCTGCCCGGGCTGGAATTATTTCCACCGGCGCCGCCGGCCGAGATTGTTCCCAGACAGAGTTCGCGGGAGGGCCGGATATGAACCGGGTGGTCATTACCGGCATGGGGGTGATTTCGCCTCTGGGGCTCGATCTTGAAAGCACCCGCACCGCGCTGTTTGCCGGCGTCAGCGGCATTCGCCATATCCGACAGTTTGACGCCCGGCAATTTCCCGTGCGCATTGCGGGAGAAGTCAATGACCCCACGCTACCCGATGCTTCGGCGCCCGGCCTGCCCCGCATGCGGGCGCTGGCACAGCGAGCGGTGCACAGCGCGCTGGCCGATGCCGGATTGCCCGGCGCGGTGTGGAAGGCGGGGGCGCGGCCGGCCGGACATTCGCGCCATGCGTTGGCATGGTCGCTGGGCAAACAGTCGCTGAATGTCGAGCAACTGGCAAACGCCATTTCCGGGCTTACCACCACGCCTCAGATTCAGGCCACAGGCTGGCCGGCGGGGTTCATTGAGGAATGGGAGGAGCGCGAGCCCGCGGCCTGGCTGCGCGAATTACGCCTGGCCACCGGCGCGGCCGGCCCGGCGTATTGCTGTTATACCGCCTGCGCCTCCGGCAATGACGCACTGGGCATCGGCAAGCGGCTGATTGAACGCGGCGAAGCCGATCTGGTTCTAGCCGGAGCGGCCGATAGCCAGGTGCATCCGCTCAGCCTGCTGGAATATGACCTGCTCGACGCTCTGGCGCAGGGCGAGCCGGAACAGGCGTGCCGGCCGTTTGACCGCTGGCGCAGCGGATTTGTGGTGGGAGAAGGGGCGGCGGTTCTGGTATTGGAGTCAGAGGTTCATGCCCGTAACCGCGGCGCGCGACTGCGCGGCCGCCTGACCGGATACGGCAGCGCGCTCGACTGTTACGGATTGACCAAATGCCATCCCGAGGGCCGCGGGGCCGCGCAGGCGATTGAAGCGGCGCTGGCCGACGCCGGGCGCTCGCCGGCAGAAATCGGATATATCAATGCCCACGGGACCGGCACGGTGCTCAACGATCGGGCTGAGTCCGCCGCCATCCACCGCGTCTGGGGCGCGCGCGCGACCCGCATTCCAGTGAGTTCGACCAAAGCCATGACCGGTCATCTGATCGCGGCCGCCTCGGCCGTGGAAGCGGTACTGACGCTGATGGCGTTGCAGGAAAAAGTGCTGCCCCCGACTCTGAATTATTCCGTTCCCGATCCTGAATGCGAGCTTGCCATTGTGCGCTCGACGCAGCCACTGGATTTTCAGATCGCTATGTCCAACGGCTTCGGTTTTGGCGGCCAGAATTCCGCTCTGATCCTGGAGGCTGCGTAATTCCACATGGTTTTATCCCTGGTTGAACCCGCATTTGACCTGCTCGATCGCAGCCTGCTGGGCTCACCCAGGCGGCGGCTGCGGGTGGCAAGCATGCTGCCGCCCGGATTAGTGGACCGTTTGCAGCGGGCCAAGCTCAATCGCCTGGTACGCTATGCCGGCAAACATTCGCCCTTTTACCGAGAGAAATTCCGTGAATACGGAATCAATCCCCGCCGCGTATATACACACGCCGACCTAGGCGATTTTTTTACCACGCCCGAGGATTTGAAATCGCGTCCGGTCGAGGACTTTCTCTGCGCCCGCCCCGAGGCCGGCTTTGAAACCACCGGCACGAGCCCGGGGGTGAATAAGCGGGTATATTTTTCCAATCAGGAAATGCTCGACTATGGA
>JAKATS010000214.1 GCA_021818645.1 Acidobacteriota bacterium
ATCTAAGATGGAAGTCAGCATTTATTCCAGCCATTAAAGATATTGGATCGTCTCCAGCAGTGGAAGAAGTCGTCTTCGGTGATTTTGCCTTCACGGAGCAGATTGGCGAAGACGAGGGGCAAGACGGAGGAGCGGTACTCAAAGTCGCGGTCAATCCGAAGGCGCTGCTCACCGAGTCAGTGTCACACGTCCCAGAGTGAAATCAATCTATTCTCCGCACATAATGCGTAGAATAAAGGCCATATTCTCCGCACGATATTTTTTCGACCCGCTGGGTCAGTCGGATCACATCCTGTGCGGCAGAAGCAAAATCAACGCGATAATACCGCGATTATTTCAGCGACTTGACCGCGGCCATGATGCCGGCTGCGTCAATGCCCTGCTGATGCAGCAGTTCCTCAGGCTTGCCGCTGTGCGGCATCACGCGCACCGCCAGGCGGATGACGCGCACCCCTTCCGGGCTGACGGCTTCGGAGACCGCATCGCCCAGACCGCCGGCGGGATGATGGTCTTCCACGGTGATCAACGTATTGCGGGTGGCTTTCGCCGCGGCCAGCAGCGCAGCCTTATCCACCGGGCGCACGCTGAACAGGTCCACCACGCGGATGGCGATGCCCTCGGCCTGCAATTTTTCATACGCGGCCAGGGCTTCGTTCAGGGTCACCCCCGCGGCCACCACTGTGGCCACGTCCTGGGGGCTTTGCTTGAGCACTTTCGCCTGGCCCAGGGCGAAGGTTTCATTATTGGAGTAAATGATCGGCGCCTTGGGACGGCCGGCGCGGATATAGGCTACGCCATGATATTGGGCCGCGAGTTCCACCGCGCGCCAGGTGCTGGCCGGATCGCTGGGGTAGAGCACCACCGATTCGGGCAGCGCGCGAAACAGAGCCAGATCTTCCAGCCCCATCTGCGAGCCGCCATCTTCGCCGATGGATACCCCGGCGTGGGTGCCCACGAACTTCACATTCGACTGGGCCAGACCGGCGAGGCGGATGAAGTCGGCGGCGCGGGTGAGGAAACAGGCAAAGGTGGACACGAAGGGAATCTGTCCGGCGGCGGCCAGTCCCATGGCCATGCCGGCCATGTTCTGCTCCGCGATGTAGCCTTCGACAAAGCGCGGCTTTTCGACTTTTTCAAAATCCTGGGTATAGGTCGAGTTCTTGACGTCGCCATCCACGGCGGCAATGCGGGCATCGGCCTGGCCGAGCGCGGCCAAAGCCTGGCCGAAGGCTTCGCGCGTGGCCAGGGGCTGGCTGAAGCTGGGAGCCGGCATGGGCCGGGGCGCGGGAAAGGCCGCTGTACTGCGAGCCGGCGGCGGCGGGGTGGGCGCGGGGCCGGCGCCGGCCCGCATCTGGGCGCGCAGCTCGGCCAGCGCCTGATCGGTTTCCTGCCCCGGCTTCAGCGGCTTGCCGTGCCAGTTTTCCTTATCTTCCAAAAACGAAACGCCGCGGCCCTTGAAGGTGCGGGCGAGAATCACGGTGGGCCGGCCGGAAGTCTGTCTGGCTTCCGCGAAGGCGTTGAGCAGGTCGGCCAGATCATGGCCATCCACCACCAGCGCATTCCAGCCAAAGGCGCTCCAGCGCCGGCGGTAAATTTCCATCTCGTGCTGCAGCATGGTGGGCTGGCTCTGGCCCAGCCGGTTCACATCCACGATGGCGCAGAGCGAATCCACCTTATGAAAGGCCGCGACTTCGGCCGCTTCCCAGACCGAGCCTTCGGCGTTTTCTCCGTCGCCCATGAGCACGTACGTCCGGTAATCGCGTCCCTGCATGCGCGCGGCCAGCG
Organism: Acidobacteriota bacterium; assembly: GCA_021818645.1. Classification (GTDB taxonomy): domain Bacteria; phylum Acidobacteriota; class Terriglobia; order Terriglobales; family SCQP01; genus JAKAZV01. Next base: position 1,786 of record JAKATS010000214.1, read on the forward strand.
CCATGCCCAAGCCCACCGGCAATCCCTGGCCGAGCGAGCCGGTGGGCACCGAGACGAATTTCAATAACGGCGTGGGATGGCCTTCGAGATCGGAATCCATGCGCCGCAGCGTGGTCAGCCGGGCCCGGGGAATATAACCGGCTTCGGCCCAGGCCGAATAGAGCACCGGCGCGGCATGGCCTTTGGAAAGGATAAAGCGATCGCTGTCGGGATTCCGGGGATTTTTCGGGTCATAGCGCATGACATCGAAAAACAGCGCCGCCATGATCTCGGCCGCCGACATGCAACTGGTCGGATGTCCGCTGCCGGCCGCAGTGGTGGCTTCGATTGAGTCAATGCGCAACTGGGTGGCAACGTTATGCAGGGAAGCAAGCAGGGCGGGTGACGAAGGCATGAAGATTCCTTGTTAATGGGATTGGAGGTTGGACGCGGGCGCGCCCAGCACCTCGGAAGGCAGAATAAAGCGCACGTGTTCCTGAATCTCGCCCGCTTCCTCGACCTCGGTAAAGCCAAAGCGCTGCTGCAACACCCGCACCACATCCTGCACCAGCGATTCGGGAGCCGAGGCGCCGGCGGTCAGGCCAATGCGATGCACTTCCCGCAGCCATTCCGGCTGAATGGCATCGGCATCGTCAATGCGGTACGAAGGCGTGCCCGCGTTGAGCCCGACTTCCACCAGGCGGAGCGAGTTGGAACTGTTGTCGGAGCCCACCACCAGCACCAGATCCATTTCCGGCGCGGCGACTTTCAGCGCCGTCTGGCGGTTTTGCGTGGCATAGCAGATATCCTGCGCCTTGGGCGCCACAATGGCGGGAAAACGCTGCTTGAGCCGGGCAATGATTTCGGCGGTTTCATCCAGGCTGAGCGTGGTCTGGGTCAGATAGGCGATGCGGTCGGGGTGCTCCACGTGCAGCTCCGCGACCTGCCCGGCATGCTCGACCACGGGCGTGCCTTCCGGCACCTCGCCGAGCAGGCCGATGATTTCGTCGTGGTCACGATGGCCGATTATGATCAGGCTGTACCCGCGGCGGATGTAGTCGCGGGCCTCGAGATGCACTTTGCTGACCAGCGGGCAGGTGGCGTCAATGACTTGCAGGCCGCGCGCTTTGGCTTCGGTCCACATGGCGGGCGCGACGCCATGGGCGCTGAAAAAAACCCGGGCGCCGCGCGGGGCCAGCTCCATGCGGGGAATAAAGATCGCGCCCAGAGCCTCGAGC
>JAKATS010000283.1 GCA_021818645.1 Acidobacteriota bacterium
TCGGCCTTTACGATCCAGCCGGCGCCGTAGCGCGCGCGCGCATCTCGCAGGAGCGCCGTGGCGGCTGCCTGGCCGCGGGCCGCGGCCTGCTCATTTTGCCGCGCGGCCTGTAAGCCCGCGTAAGCTACAAAACTCCTGAAGATCCCTTTGTCCTGTGACTGGTCTTGCCCTTGTTGCGCCTGCAGGCCGCGCAGCTCCGCGCCCTGCAGCGCCTGATGCCGCGCGCCGCCATTCCAGAACAGCACATTGGCCTGGATTGCCGTGCTCCAATCCGTCAGAGGCGCCGGCTGATTTAAATGCGCCGTCTGGAAATCCTCTGCCCCGAAGCGGTGCTGGCGCAGCAGAGAGCCGAAAACATAAACCGGATCGTCGCCCCGCGTCCCATTTTCTTCGGCCTCCAGTTTCGGATAGAATCCGGCTTTTTGTTCCGCAATGCCGGCCTGCGCCGCCGTCACCCGCGCCTCCGCTTTTTGCAGCCGTGGGCTGTTTTCCAGCGCCAGCCGCATTGCCTGCTGCAGTCTGAGCCTGGAAGCGGGTGCCGCGGGAGTGCGCGTTAAATTCCCGCCTTGCTGCCGGCCCCACGCGGGTATGGACAAGCTCAGGCCCAGCAGCAGGACTGTGCTGAAAACATTTGGGCGGCGCATCATTTCTGAGCCGTCTCACGCCGCAGTTGCAGAATTTTTTCCAGCGGGCAAAAATTTGTGAACGCGGATTGCGCCAGGTTCGCGCCCACAAATGCCGTCATCCACAGCCAGTTGCGCGATACCGTCAGCGCCAGTCCCAGGCTGGTCAATATAAACCCGCCGGCCAGCAGTCGAATCAGCCGTTCATTCGTCATGATGGGTTCCTTTATGCCTCCTTCAAGTCCTATAGAGACACCCGGTTCGCATTTCGTCACACCCTGAAATCGTCTATTCTCGGTAAACCCGCATACCGCTGCCGGTTATAACGTTCTTTCCGCATAATGGTTGAGGTGGGGTAGATATGCCCAAAAACCGGACTTTGATCCTCGCGATGCTGCTGGCCATGGTCTTGGCCTGGCCGCTTTCGCTTGCCGCGCAGCGGATTCCCGCGGCTTCACATGGCCCGGCTGCGTCCACTCTCGATCCCGCGTACGTGCGTGGTTATCAGGCAGGGTACGCTGCCGGCCGCTCCGATCAGCGTGCGGGAGTGCCGGCCAACTTTCATAAATTTCTCGCCTGGCAGCTTGGCAACGATGGTACCCGGCGCGCCTCCGGCTCGCTCCCCGCCTACCGGCAGTCGTTCCGCAGCGGCTTTCAGGATGGCTATGGCGATGGCTACGCCGGCCGCGCCTATGCGCTGCCTTCGCCTCCGTCGCGGGCGGGTTCCGGCTCGCCCCGCGCCGGCTGGGAGCCGCTGCCCGACGCCGCTCCGCAGCCCTCGGCTCCGGTCTCGCCGAACTCTCCTTCCACTCCCGTGTTTTCCGCGCCCGCGCCTACCCCGGAGCAAATTCACCGCTCCATCGGCATTGGCTATCACGAAGGCTACAGCGCCGGGCAGTACGATGCCGACCGCGGCGCGCCCAATGCGCCGCAGGATCGCCGCGAATACAGCGAAGCCTCGACCGGCTACACCCATAAATTAGGCAGCTTCGCCGTGTTTCAGAAGAATTTCCGCCGCGGTTTCCGGGAAGGCTACGCCGATGGTTACGCCCACCGTCTCTACAACTCGCAGATCGGTGTGCGCCATCTCACCGTCGCGCCCGCCGCAACCCCCGCGCCCGCGCCGGCAACGGCTGCTCCCCCGCCCACCGGAGAAAACCTCAGCCTCCGCGCCGGCACCGTAATTCATTGCCTGCTCGATGAGCCGCTCAGCACCAATGACAATTACGTCGGCGATAGCTTTTCCGCCACCGTCAGCATTCCCGTCTATGCCGGCGGCCAGGTGGTTCTGCCGGCGGGCACAAAAATTTATGGCGTCGTCACCCAGCTCAAACGGGGCGGATTTTTTTCCGGCTCGGCCAGCATGACGCTGCAATACAAACGCATCAGCGTGCCCGGCGGAGCTTCCTATGCCTTTGCCGCCGTCACCGCCGGCGTCGGTCCCCGTTCCCGCCTCATCACCACCCCCGAGGGCGGAGTCGGCCAGAAGAGCCGCACCGCTCAGGACGCCAAGCGCATCGGCGGCCAGGGCGCGGCCGGCGCCATCATCGGCGGCATTCTCGGCGGCGGCCGCGGCGCCATTGTGGGCGGCGTGATTGGCGCCGCCAGCGGCGCCGCCGGCGTGCTCATCAGCCGCAAACGCGATATCAAACTCTATTCCGGCGAAGACTTGGCGCTGCAGCTCACCCACAGCCTCGCCGTCCAGCCCGTCAATGGCGGCCTTTAATACAGGCCGATGACCGGGTAGGCGGAATGTTTTAATGAATCGGATGGTATCCGGGACCGCATTCTTCCGGGCTGCCTGGTTTCGAATGTATTATTTATTTCCCATAGTGCCGGAACCGGTCCAGCCATCGCCATTGCGCCCGGCCGAAAAAATGCTGGTAAGTGTGGGCTCCGAACTCATTGCTGAAAACCGGATGGCAGGCCGGGCGCGCGCTGCGCAAAATCCAGCGGTATTCCCAGCGCCCATATGCTTCATAAATCCGCAGCAGCGCCGGCCTCGGATGGCCGCCTGGGAAAGTCAATGCCAGGGTGCTGAACACTGAGTTGCCCGGCATCGCCTGAGCGAATCGGAACCCATCCCGGACCAGATCGCTTTCGATATATGGATCGGTGGCCGGCGTGCCCAGGTAACAGGGTGTGATGGCTGCCGGCATGCTCCGCCACAACGCCACTTCCTTGCTTGTAAAAGCCGGAGCCGGCGGCGCCGGATGGGGCCGGCGCCGGATGGGATCGGGCACCATGCGATCATTTCGCTCCGGGTCCGCTGCTGGATTCGGCGCGATTTTACCTCGCAGTGCGTCACCAATCCGCGCCGCTTCCAGCCGCAGCCGGTTTTCCCGCGCATGCAGCCGCGCCGCGCTGGCCGGAA
>JAKATS010000247.1 GCA_021818645.1 Acidobacteriota bacterium
TTCTCCCAGGGCAAAAGCAGTGGCCGGACCTATGACGGGTAAATACGAAGCGGCAAAATTCGCCGCCGTGCCCAGCGCCCACAGCGCACCGGCCAGCCAGCCCCAGGCATGCTGACGCAGTGTCATATCCCGATAATCGCGTACTCCCGTCCGTGGCCCTTGCAGGGGATGGCGCATGAACCAGATCAGCAGGGGAAATGTGGATGCCGACACACCCAGGGAAAATATCGCCAGCACCGTATAGGGATCAAGATGACCGGGGCCGCGCAGCGCTCGTGCGACCAGCGGATAAAACAAGCCAATCGCGATTCCCGCGGCCATGCTCACCACCAGGCCGCTGCGGCTGCCGCTGCCGGAGTGATGCAGACCCGCATAGGCCCGGGCATCCAGCACGATCGCCAGCAGCACTAGGGCAATGCCGCCAAACAGTAAGACCGGATTGCCGCTCGGCGCAATCGCGTAGTTGAGTCCCACCCCCAGCGCCAGCCCGATACCGGCCCCGACCGGAAACGCCACCGCCATGCCGGCGAGTGAAATCGCGGCTACCAGTAATACATTTCCCAGATTGAATACCGCGCCTCCGGCCAAGGCCCAGGCCAGATGACTGGAGTTCGCTTGGGCCAGATTGCTGAAAAAGCCTTCCGGTGAATGCGGCCGCAGATTCCCCAGCGTAATCCCCACCAGCCAGACCGTCAGCAGCAGGCCCCCGGCGTAGTCCCAGTAAAAGAGCTCGAACGGCAATCCATGCTCGGCCTTCTGGGCATTAGCCCAGCTGCCCCATAGCAGCATGCTGAAAATCAACAGCAGCAGGGCGGAAAAATAGGAGTGCGGCAGGAACACAATGCTTAGAGAAGTATATGCGATCGCAACGCATCCCAACCCCGGGGTTCCAGCGGCTGGCTCTGCCCGTTCTTCGTTTCCAGCCAAAGCCGCTGGGGCTTGCCTGCGCGCCGCGCAGGCAGAATTTCGCCGATTTCTATGATCGGGATGCTGAGATCCTGGCCGTTCGGCATATCGGTCAGTCTCCGCCGCGGAATCGTAAACAGCAGCTCGTAATCTTCACCGCCGTTCAGTGCCAGATCAAGGAATGTTTTACGTTGTAACATCGGACCAGTCACCGGCAGGTGGGTTTCGTGAATCCGAGCGTGTACGCCGCTGGCGGCACAGAGCCGGTCGAGATCGCTGCTCAACCCGTCGCTTAAATCCATGGCAGCCGAAGCCAGGCCGCGCAGTGTTTGTCCCAGTTCCCAACGCGCCCGCGGCCGCCGGCAGCGCCGCAGCGCCTGACGCTCGCGCGGATTTTGCGGGATATGGCCCTGATCGAGCATCTGCCGGCCCCAGGCCGCCTGCCCCAGTTGCCCGCTGACAAAAATGCGATCTCCCGGGCGGGCGCCATCCCGCTGCAGCGCCTGGCCGCGAGGAATTTGTCCCAGCGCCAAAATATCAAAGCAGGCCTGAATTCCGCTGGAGACGTCTCCGCCGGCCAGCGCGGCGCCGGCTTCCTTGGCCGCCTGATCAAGTCCCCGATGAAAGGCCCGCCGCCAGGCGGGCGGCTCATTTTGGGGCCAGAGGGCGGAAAAAAATAGCATCCAGGGTTCCGCTCCCATGGCCGCCAGATCGCTTAACCCACGCATCGCCAGCCGGTAGCCGCAATCCTCGGGCCGGTCAACGCCTCGGCGAAAATGCCTGCCCTCGGCCATGAGATCGGTGGTAACTGCAATTTCCCAGCCACCGCGGGGACGCAGAATCGCGGCATCATCGCCTATGCCGAGGCGCAGGCCGGCAGGCCGGGCCGATCGTTGCTGCCGGCGCACCCAGTCGAGCCAGGCATTTTCACCGTTTGCCATATCCAAATTCGCAACCCGGCGGTGCTTAGCGGCCCTCGCGTGCCGACCGCCAGCGCCAGGCGGTTTCGACGATTACTTCCAAATCGCTATACCGCGGCTGCCATCCTGCGGAGAGCATTTTTTCGGCCGCAGCGATCAGCCGCGCCGGATCGCCCGGCCGGCGCGGTGCAACTCGCACCGGCACCCGGCGGCCGCTGACCCGTTCCACCGCGGCGATCACTTCCCGCACGGAAAATCCCCGGCCATTGCCCAGGTTATAAGCGCACCTGGCCAGATCGGGGGCGGTGGATCCGGCCGGCTCGGATCCGGCATTGTGCCCTAATTGCCGCAGCGCGATCACATGCGCTTCGGCCAGATCCTGCACATGAATGTAGTCACGAATGCAGGTCCCGTCGGGGGTGTCGTAGTCGTCGCCATAAATTTCAATCGCCGGGCGGCGGCCTAGCGCGGCTTCCAGCACCAATGGAATCAGGTGCGATTCCGGTTCATGCCGTTCGCCGCGTTCGCGGGTGGCGCCAGAGGCATTAAAGTAGCGCAGCGCGGCATAGCGCAGGCCATGGCTGCGGGCTTGCCAGGCGAGCGCAGTCTCCAGCATCAGCTTGCTCAGGCCGTAGGGATTGATCGGACGCAAAGGCGCGTTTTCGCGGATGGGCACGCTTTCAGGCAGACCATAGACCGCGGCCGTGGAGGAGAGCACGAATTCGCGCACCTCCGCCCGCCGCATGGCCTCCAGCAGCGCCAGCGGCGCGCTGAAATTATTGCTCAGGTATTTGCCCGGATCGCGCATGGATTCGCCCACTTCAATCCAGGCGGCAAAGTGCATCACCCCGGTGACTTGATAGCGGCGCAGCAGAGCTTCGATCTTGTCTCGATCGGAAACATCGCCCGGCTCAAAGTGTGCGCCCGCGGGTACGGCGTCGCGGTTGCCGTGCGCAAGGTTGTCATACACCACGACTTCATAGCCCTGGTCGAGCAGGACTTCCGCCGTGATCGCGCCAATGTAGCCGGCGCCGCCGGTGACTAGTATGGACATGGCCGGGACCTGTCTCCAGATTAACGTGAGTCTGACCGCACCCTCGAGGCCAGTCAGCGGAAGAATATACTAATCCCAGACATTTCCCACACTGGAACCAGAATGGC
>JAKATS010000246.1 GCA_021818645.1 Acidobacteriota bacterium
CGATCTCAGATACGATCCGGCGAAATGATCTGATACTGCTCCAGCGCCTGGCGCGTGGCCTGGCTGGGGCAGGTGATCCAACGGGCTTTTTGCAGGCCCCGCAAAATGCGACGAGCCATGGCGCGAAACCAGGCGGGGCGCGGTTCGGCATCAGGAGCCAGCAAACAGCGAAAAGTATCGAGATCATGACAGGTCACTACGACTCTTGAAGCCGGCAGGTCATGAACCAACTGGCTGTAACTGTGGTCGAGAATATGAAATACATCCCAACCCGCGGCATGCTTCCTCAGATATGAAGGGTAGGAACAAAACCGATTCCATAAACGTTCGCTATTACGCAGCCGGGGCCCCGAGCCGAACACAGCGGGCCAGAAACGGCGGAATGGCGGCCGGAGCTCACGCCAATGAATATCCGCCGCATCCAATCCGGCATACTCACGGCTCAGCATCTCGAGCATCAGGTCCATGCTGGGCCAGCCTTCTTCGGCAAAATCCGGCAGTAAAGCTACTTGCATATGTATGCAATGGCTAACTATTCGATCTCTGCGGAGCGATTCATGCGATTACGGAAGCAACCGATTGCGAGCGATTTTGGGACATCCCGGTGAGGGTGCGCACCAGGCAGGCACGAGAAAAGTGCTGCTGATAATATAGCCGAGCCTGATGGCCAAGGGACTGCCGGGCAAGTGGATCGGCGAGCAGTTGTGCGGCCAAGACGGGAATTTCTTCTGGACCTGACGCCAGCGCGACCATGCTGTGGGTCCAGAGCGGTTCAGAAAGCGGGCCGGTATTGGTTACGATGGCGCATCCCAGGGCCATGCCAGCCATGATGGAGCCTCGCCGGCAGGTAACGCCATCAGGGTAAGGCTGCAGCAAAAGATCACAAGCAGAAATGTGAGCCGCCAATAATGACGATTCCAGGCGACCGGTGGCATGCAGGCGCGAAGAGAGCTGTGGATGGGCGGCAAGAAAGCCGCGCAGCCAGTCATCACTTCCCTGCCCCATAAACAGAAAGTGGGCATAAGGAACTTTTTCGGCCACACGGATGATCCCTGCCGGTAAGAGCGGGGCGATATGAGCGCCATAAGTGCCGAAATGCCCGCAGATCAAGGTCTCTGGCGAAATTCCGAGTTTGGAACGAACGCGGGCGGGTTCGGAGAGAGGCACCTGTTCCGGGATGTTAGCGGGAACAGGCAGCCAGAGTGGATGCGGATATTGGCTAGCGGGGAAAGATGAATTGAACGAATGACCCAAACAGGATTCCAGCAGCGGAATCCAGGCGGGTATGGAGACAAAAATCCGCCGGCTGGAACGCGCCACCCAGCCGGCCATCTTGCGGTTGGCATGCGCCAGCAAGACATGGCGCCAGGATTGCCCTTTTTCCAGCGGATATGCGACTTCGTGAAACATGGTCCAGATGTCAAATTGCTGCCGCTGGAGCAGCAGCGCGCGGCAGAAGTCGAAATTCATGGCCTTCCAGCCGTAGCCGTGAGGTGTGTACTGGATGAGTACAATTTGCGGCTGAAAGTCATGCCACTGCGGAAGCCATTTGCGCAACCTGCGGCCCGGCGGGCCCGAATACAAAGTGATCCCGGGATGAGCCGACACTGGCAACGGCCGGGATTGATATACCCAAAGTCCGACCACATCCCCCTGTGCGGCGAGATCATGAGCCAAATTCCAGGCATAATCGCCGACGCCGCCGCAAACGGGTGGAGCTTCGGGTGTAATGATTGCCCAGCGAAGCGGCATATTAGGCAAACAGCCAATGTAAAGCCGGCTGGAGACGATCCCAGTGGGCCTGCAGCGTGAAACGTTGAGCTTGTTCCCTTGCCCCCTGACAGAGGGCGAAATAGTGGCGATCCAATGCCAGCGCCCGCGCAATGGCCTGAGCCAGACCGGGCCAGTAAGGCGATAATGCGGGCGCAAGTTCGCCGGAAATTCCCGGCAAAAGCCATTCCGTTATTCCGCCGGAAGCTATGGCCACGCTGGGAATCCCCAAGGCGCCGGCCTCCAGGCCGACCAAACCGTACGGCTCGGGCCAAATACTGGGCAGGACCAGCAGATGCGCGCCAGCCAGCAACTGCCGGCGGGCCTGCGGTCCGACCCAACCGGGAAACTGAACCGGCAATTTTTGCTGATCGGCCAGCCGGCGCAAACGAGGCAGTTCCGGCCCATCCCCGGCGATGGTCAATTCCAGAGGCCGCTGCAAAAGCTGGCTGGCTTCGCGCAGGGCGCGAATCAATTCGGCGCCCCCTTTGCCCGAAGTCAGCCGCGCCAGCATTAACAGGCGCCGGGGCGCGGATGCGGGGGGATTCACGGGCAAGGACTGCGAATGACAATCCGCCGGCATGGGATAGGGAGCGACACAAATGCGATCGGAGCCCAGGCCCTGGCGGATGAGTTCGGCCTTCATATAATCGCTGGCGACAAGGAAGCCGGCGTAAGAATTCAGATTGGAGCGTACGCCCTGCTGCCGGCAGTAATCCCGAACCATGGTGACTGGGTTCAACCCTCCACATCGGCGCGGATAATGCCGCAACAGGCAGCCGGCATTTAAGTTATGCGAGCAGGCCGCGAGTTCCGGCGCAGCGAACATCTTTGTTCCGGTAGCGCAAAAGCCGGAGTAGTCATGAGCAAAAAACAGAGCTGGACGAAGGCGGCTTCCCGGCTGGGCGGATGGAGCCGCATCGCCGGAATTCGCAGGCAGCCATGACAGAGCCAGCCGCTGCAGATCGGGAGCGCTCCCATGATCAAATAGCGCTTGCGGCCGCCATGCTGCTACTTTTGCCGCAGTCCGCGGATCGTGCGCATACCAGAGCGGGCGGATGGAAGTAAACGTTTCCGCATCCGGTACGGCCGCGCCCGAGGCCAGCACAGCAATTTCATAATCCCGGGCAAGGCGCGGGAGCAAAGTGGATAAATAAGTTTCCACACCGCCCAGGCGGCGGCTTTCGCGCACAAGAACTAAGAGTTTATCCGGC
>JAKATS010000330.1 GCA_021818645.1 Acidobacteriota bacterium
GATTCGCCTGGGCTGGCGCGGGCGTTACGCGCGGCACCGCGCCTGGGCGCGCTGGACGCTGCCCATCTGGCTGTATGTTTCGAGCACCGGTTTGCTGGTGTATTGGATGCTGTACTGGTGGAAATAAAAGTGGCGGGGCCACTTTTCCTGCTTCGCCGTTCCAGCCTTCGGCCTTGTTCTGCGGCGCGTTATGCGCCGGCGCGCGGCGTTAATTTTTGTCTGAGGGAAAATGAGCGCGGCCTCCGGCATCCACTTTTTACTTGACACTCCCACCCCGAAAATTTATACATTCAAATCAGCCTGCGGTGTGCGCTTGCGCGCGCCGCGGAATCTGACAAGGAGAAACAGCAATGGCAAAAGCCACGAAGAAGCCCGCAAAGAAAGCTGCAAAGAAGGCCGCTCCCAAGAAAAAGAAAAAATAATTTTTCTCGAGGAGTGGATTGGCAAGAGGGGACGGCTCACGTCCCCTTTTCTTTTTCAGGAGCGCTCATGACGGATTGGTATCCTCTGCATCCGGAACATCCCGAACCCGAACCCGTGGCCCAGGTGGCGCGACGGCTGCAAGCCGGCGGCGTATTCGCCATCCCCACCGATACGATCTACGGCCTGGCGGCCAATCCCCTGCATGTGCCGGCGGTCGAGCGCATCTACGAAATGAAGGGCCGCAACGCGGCCAAAGCGCTGCCCCTGCTGGTGCCCTCGCTGGACTGGGCCCGCGAATTGAGCCGCGAACTGCCGCCGTTGTTTTTGACTCTGGCGCAGGTCTTCTGGCCCGGCCCGCTCACCCTGATTGTGAAGGCCGCGCCGGAGTTGCCGCGCGAAGTCACCGCCGGCAGCGGCAATGTGGCGCTGCGCTGGCCGCGCGCCCCCATCGCGCTGGCTCTGATGCAGGCGGCAGGCATGGCCTTGACCGCCACCAGCGCCAACCGCAGCGGCTGGCCGGAATGCGCGACACCGGAAGAAGTGGAACATCAATTGGGCGGCCAGTTGGATGGCATCGTCGCCGGCGGCCCCAGCGCCGGCCGCCAGTCATCCACCCTGGTGGATCTGACCCGCCAGCCCGCCCTCGTGGTGCGGGAAGGGGTGATCGCCCGCGCCGTATTGGCGCCTTATCTGGCTGGTTGAATGGGTCAACACGCGTGCCCTCTAATGATAGTTCGCAGTCCTTTCGCCGCCGCTCCTGGTTCAGGCTGGCGGCGTATGGCGCGCCATGGCTCGCCGTGCTCGTCATCATGGACGCGATCTGGATTTATGTGCGGGTGCGCCGGGCCGAATTCGGCGAGGCGCCGCGGCCCTCGTACGCCATCGTGGTTTTCGGCGCGGCCGAATATAATGGCCGCCCCTCGCCGGCGCTGCGCGGCCGTCTGCGTGCCGCCTGGCGGCTTTATCACCAGGGCTGGGCGCCGGTGGTGATCCTCACCGGCGGGGCCGGCGGCGACCCCCGCTTCAGTGAAGCCGGAGTAGGCGCGGCATGGCTGCGCCGCCATGACGTGCCCGTCACCGCCTTGCGTCTGGATTTACGCTCCGCCTCCACGCCCGCCTCGGTGCGCCATGTCATCGCCCTGTTGCCTGCTCAGGCCGGGGCGAAAATCCTGGTGGTCAGCGACGGTTATCATTTATTCCGGCTGGAGCAACTGTTTGCCGCGGCCGGCATCCGCGCCCGCGGCATTCCCGCGCAGGCGCGTCCGCCCGGCAACTGGCGCTGGCACTGGCGGGAACTCCGCCAGGTTCTGGCCTATATGCTCGCCCGGCTGGGCTGGAACGTTTGACGGCGTGCCATCGCTATGCCGTATCCCCATGATGCTTTCTGACGCCGGCACCGGCCCGGGCATGGGGGTAATGTGCCGCCTGAATATAAAAAGCTGTGCGCCGAACTACGCCGGCAAAGCACTTCGAGTATGATGGAAATCTGGCACTATTTCCCGCGAAGGAATTCATAACCGCATGGCATCGAACATTGAAGAGAAGGTAAAGCAAATCGTGGTCGAACAGTTGGGCGTGCAGGAAAGCGAAGTCACTCCGCAGGCCGCCTTTGTCGAAGATCTGGGCGCCGATTCGCTGGATGTCGTCGAACTGGTGATGGCCTTTGAGGAAAACTTCAAAATTGAAATCCCCGATGAGGATGCGGAAAAAATCCGGCGGGTGCAGGAGGCGGTTGACTATATTTCCGCCCGCGCCCCCAAGGAGTAGCCGGTTCCGTGTCCCCGCGCCGTATTGTCATCACCGGGGTGGGCATGGTCTCACCCCTTGGGTTGTCCACCTCCGCGACCTGGCAGGGTCTTCTGGCCGGCGCCAGCGGCGTGGGGCCCATTACCCTGTTTGACGCCAGCCAGTTCGCCTGCCGCATTGCCGCCGAGGTCAAGGGCTTCGAGCCGCTGGCCTTTGTGGAACGAAAAGACCTGAAGAAAATGGGGCGGTTCATTCAACTGGCCCTGGCCGCCGCCACCGAAGCCATGCAGCATGCCGGTCTGACGGCGGGCGCGGTGGACCCCAATCGCATAGGCGTGCATATTGGCAGCGGCATCGGTGGTTTCGATGTGATCGAACGCGAGCATCAGGAACTGCTGGCCGGGGGACCGCGGAAAATCTCCCCCTTTTTCATTCCCGCCTCCATCGTCAATCTGGCCGCCGGCCATGTCTCCATCCGCTTCCAGGCGCGCGGCCCCAACTCCGCCACCTGTACCGCCTGCACTTCCAGCGCCCACGCAGTGGGCGACGCCTACCGCATTCTGGAACGCGGCGAAGCCGACGTCATGATTGCCGGCGGCGCCGAAGCCGCCATAACTCCCATGGGCGTGGGCGGCTTTGCCGCCATGCGCGCGCTCTCCACCCGCAATGAGGAACCCACCCGGGCCAGCCGCCCCTTTGATCGCGAGCGCGACGGATTTGTGGTGGGCGAGGGCGCGGGCATTCTGATTCTGGAAGAGCTGGAGCATGCCCGCCGCCGGCAGGGCGGAATTTTAGCGGAA
>JAKATS010000276.1 GCA_021818645.1 Acidobacteriota bacterium
GCGGCGCGGGGCGCGCGGCTGAACATCACCGCCCTCATGACTAACCAGCAGGTGCGTCAGGCCGCCTCCTGGCTTGCCGGCTCCGCCCCCAGCTATATTTCGCTTTTCGCCGGCCGCATCGCCGACACCGGCCGCGATCCGGTTCCCATGGTGCGCCAGGCCGTCGCCGATCTCGCCGCGCAGCCGCAACTCAGCCTGATCTGGGCCAGCCCGCGCGAACTTTTAAATATATTTCATGCCGATGCCGCCGGCTGCCAGGTCATTACCGTCACCCATGATATGCTCGCGAAACTGGCTTTGGTGGATTACGATCTCGATGCCTATTCGCTCGACACCGTCCGCATGTTCCGCAACGACGCGGAATCTGCCGGCTTCAAGCTGTAACTGCGGCCCGGAAACTCCGGCCCGTCTTTTCCCGCCATGGCTAAAATCCTGATCACCGGCATTGCCGGCTTCATCGGCAGCAATCTGGCCGATGCCCTTCTCGCGCAGGGGCATGAGGTGGCCGGACTCGACGATCTTTCTCAGGGACTGCGCGAAAACATTCCTGCCGGAGCCCGGTTCGATCAAGCCGACATCACCGATCCCGCCATTGGCTCCTTATTCAAAGGCTGCGACGCGGTCTATCATTTCGCCGCCAAAAACTGCATCAGCGACTGCCAGCTCGACCCCGTGGCCACCGTCCGGCAAAATGTCCTCGGCACGGTCAATGTCTTCGAGGCAGCCCGCCGTTCAGGCGTGGACAAAATCATTTATGCCGAAAGTTCAGCCCTCTATGAAGGCAGCGCCCTCTACCCCACCCCGGAAAGCGAATCGGCGCCCCATAGCTTCTATGCCTTGAGCAAGGCGGCCGGCCGGCTCTTTGCCGAGGGCTACCGCGAATTTTTCGGTCTGCGCGCCACCGCGCTGCGCTACTTCTGCGTTTACGGTCCGCGCCAGGATTACCGCCGCACGGTGCCCCCGCTGATGAGCGCCTTCGCTTTGAAATTGCTGCGCGGTGAAGCGCCGGTGATCTATGGCGATGGCTCCAAACGCCGGGATTTTATCTATGTGGATGATATCAACCGCTTTCATCTGCAGTGCTTGACCGATGCCCGCACCGATGGCCAGGTCTATAATCTGGGCTCGGGTAAAAGCCATTCCGTGCGGGAAATTTATACTGCGCTCGAAGCCCAGTTGCACACCGGCATCCAACCCCGTTTTGCCGCCGATTTGCCGGGCGAGGCGCAAACCACCTGGGCTGATATCTCCGCCGCCCGCGCTCTGGGCTGGCGGCCCGAAATTTCGCTGGAGGATGGCCTGCGGCGCGTCATCGCCTATCTCCGCACCCATGTCATCGCCGCGGAAGCACGCCCGTGAAGTCCCCCCTGGCTCCAGCATGGCCCGATCTGGATGTGCTGGTGCTGGCCGCCGGCCAGAGCCAGCGCCTGCGGGAAATACTAGGCGATCGCCCCAAACCGTTGATTGATGTATGGGGCGAACCGGTGCTGGTTCGCAATTTGCGCTGGCTGGCTGGGCATGGCGTGCGCCGGGTCTGGCTCAACCTGCATTATGGTGCTGCCGCCATTCAAGCCGCGCTGGGCGATGGGTCCGAGTTGGGCCTGCGGATCCATTATTCTTACGAGCGCGAATTGCTGGGCACCGCCGGTGCGGCCCGTGCCCTGGCCGGATTGTGGCGGCGCTGGCTGCTGGTGGTCTATGGTGACAGCCTGCTCAATTTTGACCTGAGCCGCTTTCTGAATCTCTCCATGAGTTCCGCTGCGGAAACCGCCTGGCTGACCGTGTTTGAGCCTGGCGTCAACCCCGTGACCGCCATCGCCGGCAGTGCGCTGTTAGCCGACGCGGAGCATCGCTTACTGGGCTTTCAGGAAACCCGCAATCGCGCCGCCGGCCCGGGAGACCGCATCGCCGCCGGCGTTTATTGCCTGCCTGCGGCATGGATATCCGCCCTGCCCGAGAATTACCCGCTTGATTTTGGCCAGCATGTATTTCCTCTCTGGCTGGAGCAAAACAAAGCTTTAAAAATCTACCCTGTTGAGGGCTATTGTCTGGGCATGGATACTCCGGATACCTATCGGCAGGCCCTGGAGTTGATCCGCGAGCAAAATTTACTTCTCGCATGATCGCGACCCGCTCTCTCTTTCGCATTACACTCGGCGGCGGCGGGTTCTTGATGCTGTACTGCCCGCGCGAGCATCGCCGGCTGGAGGAATTCATGCTCTCCCAGGGCATGCCCCGCCTGCATTACATGCTGGAAAACGAAGGCAGCAAAGTCGTCGCCAGCCTCGGGAGTTCACCGGCCCGGTTTTCTCACCTGGCGGCGGCAAAATCTGCCGGCCAGGCCTGATTCTTATAAATGGCCGCTAATCTCGCGGAACATCCTCCGCTTCGCCTCGGCCTCGCCGGCTTTGGCCTGATCGGCCGCCGCCGGGCGCAGATCGCGGCCGCGGATCATCGCGTCGTTCTGACCGGCCTCGCCGATCCCGATCCCGCGTCCCGGCAGGAAGCGGCCGCGATCTATAAAATCCCGGTTTATGCCGAGGCGCGCGCGTTGCTGCGCCAGCCTCTTGACGCCCTGCTCGTCGCCGCGCCCAATCTTCATGCCGTACCCATCGCCCAGGCCGCCCTCCGCCGTGGCTTGCATGTGCTGATGGAAAAGCCGCCCGGCGCCAATCTTGGCCAATGCCGCCGTTTGCGGGTCGCGGCCGAAACCGCCGGCCGGATTTTGAAATTCGGCTTTAATCATCGCTACCACCCCGCCATCTTTCGCCTTGTGCAATCGGTGCGCGCCGGTGATATCGGCCAGATCATCAATATTCGCGCCCGCTATGGCCATGGCGGCCGGCCGGGCTATGAACAGGAATGGCGCGGCCAGGCAAAACTTTCGGGTGGCGGCGAGCTGCTCGATCAGGGCGTGCATCTGCTCGATTTACTGCATTGGCTGCTGGGCATGCCCGATTCTGTAT
>JAKATS010000094.1 GCA_021818645.1 Acidobacteriota bacterium
CCGGCATCAACGAAAACTACGGCCGCGAGTTGATGGAACTGCATACGCTGGGCGTCAACGGCGGTTATACCCAGCGCGATGTGGATCAGGTCGCGCTTTGCCTCACCGGCTGGACCATCCGGATGCCTTTTCGCAAGCCGGCATTTTTCTTTGCTCCGCGCCTGCATTCACAGCGGCCCAAAACCGTTCTGGGCCGGCGGATTGACGCAGGCGGCAAGCAGGACGGCATTGCCGTCTTGAAATTACTGGCCAACAGCCCGGCCACGGCCCGGCATATCAGCGATGAACTTGCCCAGCGTTTTGTCAGCGATCATCCGCCGCAAGCTCTGGTGAACCGCATGGTCGCAGTCTGGCTGCGCAGCCATGGCGACCTGCGGCAGGTGATGGCGGCCATGATCGCATCGCCGCAATTCTGGAGCCCGCGCTATGCCGGCGATAAATTCAAGGCGCCGCTGCAAATGGTCGCCAGCGCAGCGCGCGCGGTGCATGCCCGCGTTTATAACCCCGAACATCTGGTGCAGGTAGTGGCGCAGATGGGCGAACCGTTGTATCTGGATCTGACGCCGAACGGTTATTCCAACCGCAATCCCGACTGGATTTCAAGCACTGGACTGGTGGATCGCATGAACTTTTCGCTCGCCCTGGGTGCGGGCTGGGTTCCCGGCATGCGCATAAGCATGCCCGCGCTGCCAGCGACCGCGGCATCAAGCCGGGCTGACGCTCTGACCGCCCTGGCGCATGCCATCGGACAGCCGGCCCCCGCGCCCGCGGTGGAAAAAACCATGCTCGCGAATTTGCGCAGGCTGCCGCACCCGGCGGCCGGAGGATGGCGCTCATTCGGAGCGACTTCAGCACAAGCCGGGCTCAGCCCGGCACAGGAAAAACTGGCCCTTGGGCTGCTGCTCGGCGCACCCGGGTTCCAGCATTATTGAAAACGAAGGAGACGCCCATGACCACACGCCGCATTTTTCTTCGCAACTCCGCCCTGGCCATGGTGGGCGTGGGAGTTTTGCCAAGCTGGCTTACCCGCACCGCCTGGGCGGCGGAAGCCGCGCGGCGCGGCAAAATTCTGGTGGTGATTTTTCAGCGGGGCGCCGCGGACGGGCTCAATATCGTGGTGCCGCATGGGGAAGCCGCATATTACCGTTACCGCCCTACCATTGCCATTCCGCGCCCGCGCGGCAAGGCTGCGCGGGCGGATGCGGCTCTGGACCTGGACGGCTTTTTCGGCCTGCATCCCGCCCTCTCCGGCCTGAAGCCGCTCTGGGACCGGGGTCATCTGGCCCTGGTGCATGCCGCCGGCTCCCCCGACCCAAGCCGCTCGCATTTCCAGGCTCAGGATTACATGGAAGCCGGCACGCCGGGCCTGCCCGACACTTCGACCGGCTGGCTCAATCGGGTCCTGCGGGCGCAATGTCCCGACTGTGAGTCTGGCCAAAGCCACGGCCAATCGCCGCTGCGGGCCGTGGCCATGGATGCGCAGATGCCGCTCACCCTGCGCGGACCCGCCCCAGCCGTGGCCATCAGCGACCTGACGGCATTCCGGGTCGGCTATGGTCCTCTCGGCGCCATCGGCGCCGAGTCCCTGCAATCTTTATATGAGCACGAAGGTGGCGCGCTGCTCCAGCCGGCCGGCCTGGATACTTTTGCCGCGCTGAAACTGCTGCGGCATCTCAACCCGCATCAATATCAGCCGGCCAACGGAGCCAATTATCCCCGCCACGGCCTGGGCCATGGGCTACGCCAGATCGCGCAATTGATCAAAGCCCGGGTGGGCGTCGAAGTCGCCTTTGCCGATATTGGCGGATGGGACAATCACGTCGCCGAAGGCTCGACCAAAGGCCAGCTCGCCGGCCGGTTACGAGAATTCGGCGACGCCCTGGCCGCGTTCTGGACCGACCTCGGCGACCGGGCTGAAGATGTCCTGGTTGTCACCATGTCGGAGTTCGGCCGGACTGCTCATGAAAACGGCAGCGCCGGCACCGATCATGGCCATGCCAATGTCATGTTCATCCTCGGCGGACCGGTGCGCGGCCATAAAGTTTATGGCCACTGGCCGGGCCTGGAGGCTGAGCAGCTTTACCAGGGCCGTGACCTGGCTCTGACCACCGATTTCCGCCTGGTGCTGGCTGAAGCCGTACGCAACCATCTGGGCGTGGCCGATCTGGGTCCGGTATTTCCGGGATTCAAAGCCGACCCCCGGCAATTTCGCGGCTTTTTAAGGACTTGACCCATACGAAGGCGCCTGGCGCCTTGATTGTGGAAAGGGGAAATTGCCCATGTGCTGCAGGCCGGCATCCGAAAACGCCGGCATGATGCGGCATTTCGCGATGACACCCCGGCCGATCTGACCCGCCTGCATATACGCGTGGATGCCGGAACGGACCCTGCCATCATTGCCAGTTTGCGTAAGGCTTATGGATCGCCATCATCTGACGATTCATGACGCTTTCTATCTGGAATCGGCCCTGTGGCCGGGCTTGCCGCTGATTCCAAACTACAATCCGCCGCAATCGCGGAAAAAAATCCACATCTACGGCGCTTAAGCAGGCTGCGGCGGCCCTCCGCGGCTGAACCCAGCCACAGTTGCGCAGCTTTCCATTCTTCATATCTTCTGCATCTATCTTTCCTATGACAAACGATCAAGCCCGGACCCTGGCCGCGCGGGTCTGCCTGCTGGCCGGTTTGTGGATCTGGCCATTTTCAGGCAACAAGCGCGAGACCCTGAACGTTTCCCGCACCATTCCCGGTGCCTCGGCCTATGTCAATGTCGGTCATGATAAAAACGGCAACACCACGGCCGATCTGCACGTTAAATTTCTGCCTGATCCCGGCAGCCTAACGCCGGCAGAAACCAATTATGTGGTCTGGATTCAGCCGCGTGGACACGCCCCGGAAAACAAAGGCAAGTTGCGCGTGAACAGCCACCACAGTGGCAGCAT
>JAKATS010000280.1 GCA_021818645.1 Acidobacteriota bacterium
CTCGGCCCATCCACCCGCCTGGCGGAGAAGCGAAAGGGCTGGTGCGCCGTATGCAGCCCGCACTCGGGCCGATACTAGAGCATACTACGAATCCAGTGCACTCCCCGAGTGAAAGGCGCGGCCCCCGCGAGCGGGGTGAGATGATTACCCGTTTAAGCCGGCTGCCGCATTGTTTTCAAACGACGCGGAGCGATACCTTCGGGATGCAGGCGCAGCCGCGCGATGAAGCGCAGGGCGCGCGCGACTTCTTCCGGATCGCGCAGCCAGTACGCGGCATGGGTATTGAAATCGGCTTCAATGACGGGCGTGGCGGGCATGGAAGCGGGCGCGACATAGATGCCGATGAACTGATCGGAAGGCAGGGTGAAAACGGTTTCATCGGTCTGGTCATCGCCCAAATAGATAACCAGATCGGAGTTGAGATGCCGGCGCAGAAGCTCCATCGCCTGGCCTTTGGTATGCGCCTCCGGACAGACCAGCTCGACCAGGCATTTACCGGGCATGAGGCTGAGATGGTAATCGCGGGCGATCTGAGCGGCCAGGGATTCGACGCGGCCGGCAAAATGCGGCGCCTGGCGAAAGTGCAGGGCGCAAGCCGAGGCTTTGGGATCCACGATGACTCCGGGCCAGGCCTGCGTAGTGGATGCGATCTGGCGGAGGGCGGCCTGCGGGAAGGCCGGGGCGGACCAGGCGAGAGGCGGCTGGCGGGGCGGAGGGGCGATTTCGTTGCCATGGCTGCCGACAAGCCAGACCTGTTGCACCGGACAGCGAGAGCGCAGATCGGCGATCCCGCGGCCGCTGACGATGGCGGCGGAGACGCCGGGGCGGTAGCGGGCGAGGATGGACAAAGCGCGCAGGCCGCCGGGCAAAGCCCGCGCCGCCCAGGGATCGGGAACGATGGGCGCCAGGGTGCCGTCGAAGTCACTGGCGACGAGCACGGAGGGAGAGCGGCGCAGCCGCTCACGCCATGACGCCGCGGGAGTTTGCAAGAAATGCGGGACCATGGTTGTCGAAATCATGCTGGAGCAGGGCGCGCAGGACATCCGCGGCCCAGGCGCCAATATCATATTGCAGGACGCGCCAGCGCAGTCGGCGCAGGCGCTCACGCCGCTGCTCGAGCGGCATTTCGAGGCCGGCAGCGATCTTGCCGGCAAAATCGTCAATGGCGTAGGGATTCAGCAGGACGGCTTCGCGGAACTCACGGGCCGCGCCGGTGTATTCGCTCAACAGCAGCACCGCGTCGTCGCGGGCGGCGGCGGCAAACTCCTTGGCCACGAGATTCATGCCGTCGTGCAGCGAGCTGACGATGAGGGCATCGGCGGCGAGATACCAGTTCCAGACCTGACGGGGCTCGACGTATTGATGGAGCGGCAGCACCGGTTTCCAGTCGCGATTGCCCCAGCGGCGGTTGATTTCCGCGACCCATTGATCCACTGTGACGGAGTAGTCGCGGTAGGCGCGGACATCCGTGCGGCTGGGCGTGGCGATCTGGACAAAGCTGACCCGATCGCGCCATTGGGGATAGCGCTCGAAGAGGCGCTGGATGGCTTCCAGACGCTCGCGAATGCCCTTGGAGTAGTCCATGCGCTCGACGGTGAGGACGAGCTTGCGGCCGCGGGCATAGCGCTCGCGCAGCTCGCGGACAGATTGATGGGCGGCGCTGGTGGTGACACTGGAAATGATCGCCTGCGCATCCACGCTGATGGGAAAAGCGCCGATTTTGGTCAGGCCGCCCGCGGCGCCGGGACGCGTGACCAGATTGTGCTCGCGATCAATGCGCACGGCCAGCTCGCGGTCGAGGGTATCCATAAAATTCATGCCGTGATAGGAGAGATGAAAACCGAGCAGATCGTTGCCGAGCATGCCTTCGAGCAGCTCGCGGCGCCAGGGGCAGATGCGAAAGGCTTCGGGATTGGGCCAGGGAATGTGCCAGAACTGCATGATGAGCGCCCGCGGGCAGCGAGCACGGACCATTAGCGGAGCCAGGGCGAAATGAAAATCCTGAATGAAGACGACGGCCGGGTCGCTGCCGATTTCCTCGGCGACCGCCTGAGCAAACATTTCATTGACGGACTGGTAGGCGCGCCACCATTTTTCCTCAAAGCGGGGCTGATGATAGGCGATATGACATAACGGCCAGAGGCTGGAGTTGGCAAAGCCGGTGTAGAAGCCTTCGCGCAGGGAGGACGGCAGGGTCAGACGCCGGAGACGGTAGGGCGAATCGGGCGGCGGGTCACGCACATAGCCGCGGGCATCGGTAAATTCGGCGTCGGCGTTGCCGCTGGAAGCGGCGATCCAGGTACCATGCGTGGCCACGACGATGGGTTCGAGCGCCAGGGTGAGACCGCTGGGCGGCTTTTCCACCTGCACAGGCGTGGATTTGCCGTGCCGCACATGCGCGTAAGGCTGGCGATGCGAAACCACCACCAGACGGCGCTCACCCAGCAGATCGGGCTGAGGCAGTAAAAGACCCGCGTCCATTCATTCAAGTGTACAAGCGGCGGAGCCACTTTTCCCGCTGCAATGCCTGGCGCTGGCCCCGGCGGGGCATTTTCAGGAGCCATTTCCATGAAATTGCTTCAAAACACAAAACCTGCGGGTTTGCATGCCACGCGTTCCGCTCAGGCTCGACAACGCGGAGGCTGCTATCGCCACTTTATTTTCCGGAGGCGGGCAGCCCTCCGCTCTGCCGCCCGCGTGACAGGCGCTGCCCCCGCGAAGGGGAATCATCCATCTTTATAATCAAGATTATGAAATTTCCGGAGCGCGGCAGCGGGATCACGATCGAATACCTCTGGCCCGAAGTGGACGGCGGCCGCTTTCCCGCCAAACGGCTGGCAGGCGAGCCGGTGACGGTGTGGGCCGATATCTACAAAGAAGGCCATGATGTCATCGCCGCGGCCCTGCTTTACCGGCGCGCAGCAACCCCCGAAGCGGCC
>JAKATS010000407.1 GCA_021818645.1 Acidobacteriota bacterium
AGAGCAGTGGGAAGCCAAGTTGGCCGTAAGCGCCATGTTCTCGCGGAAGTTGCCAGTTTTGCCAGCGCGGCCGGGAAGCGTGACTCGGCCTGGGTGCGGATATAGCGGCTTCCGGAGGGATAGGTAGAGGCATGGTGGTCGTCGGGACCAGGAATGGAAAAACCGGAATCCGTTCAGTTCAATTCGGCTTCCAGCCGCTCGGCCCTAGGAAACAAAATATTATTTTCCAGATGGATATGTTCGGTAAGATCGCGCTCGAACGCCGTCAGATCTTGAAATAAGCCGCGATAGTATGAACAGGCATCCTCGGGCACGCGATACTCCGTGCTGAGCCGGCGTAGTTCCGCCAATTCATCTCCGGCCGCGGCATGCTCGCGCAACATCACCGCGATAGGATGACGCACGCTGCCAAATGGCGGACGCGGCAAGTATCCTCGTCCGGCTGCTGCCGGTTCGAGCTGTTCGATATAGGGAAAAAGCACGTTTTCTTCCTTATTCATATGCGCCATCAGCTCTTCATGCAGTCGAAGGATGATCTGTTCCATCTCCACCAGTTCCGGATGCCGGTCCACATGCGCCCAACGCACCGCTGCCGCCAGTCGGACCAGCCTGGGAGCGTGAGCGCGTACATAGGCGTGATGCACGCCCACAAGATGGGTAATCATCTCGGCGGCCGAAGCCTGGGTCCAGTCGCGCGCCGCCGGGGGAGCCGGCTGGGCAGACAGACGCTGGGCCAGTTCTTCCAGGCTGATGCCGACGTTCTGGCACGCCTGTTCCAGTTGCTCCGCGCCGCTGCAGCAGGCATCAATGCCCGCTTCCTGCAATACGGCCATCGCACCCGGCCGGTGGGCTGCAAGTTCGCCTACGCTTTGCTTGCCATCGAGTTCATCTTGCATTGCCATTCTCCCTTCCTTCGGAATGCCTAGGTTCCAGCATAGGAATTCTTGCCGGCTTGAATCTATGATCTCCGTCATATTTCAAATAATCTTTGGCGTTTATGATTCTTGTCATAAGCTTCCCGGCATGTAAGCCGCAATCTGATCAAGGAGAAATCGCCATGGCCTATGTGATTGCTGAACCCTGCATCAGTGTTAAGGATACGGCCTGCGTGGATGCCTGCCCGGTTGATTGTATTCATCCCGGGAAAAATGAAAGCGATTTCGCCGGCGCAACTCAGCTCTATATCAATCCGCAGGAGTGTATTGACTGCGCCGCCTGCGTTCCGGTCTGCCCGGTGGCAGCCATTTTTGCTCTCGACGATCTGCCGCAGAAGTGGGCGCATTATGCCGATATCAATGCCGGCCATTACGCGGCGCAGACTGGCAAACTCAAATGACCGAGGCAAACGACAAAATTGCAGCCGGCCCTTCTGCTCACCCGCCACAGCCCGCCCTGACCCCTGATCAGGTGCGGGAGTGTCTGCGGCAGGTGGAAGATCCGGAACTGGGAATCAATATCGTGGATCTTGGGCTGGTGTATGAAGTCTGGACGGTAGGTGATGAAATCACCATCCATTTGACCATGACCAGCGCTGCATGTCCGCTGCATGCCGAGATGACTCGGGAAGCGGAGGATCTGCTGCGGCGGCAATGGCCGCTTGTCGGCGAGATTCACATCGAACTGGTCTGGAACCCGCGTTGGACGCCGGAGATGATGTCTCCGGCGGCCCGCCGAAGTCTGGGCTGGGAAGCATAGCCGGCCTGGGCCGGTCTGAACTGTATGTCCCTGAAAGGATGAACCCAAATGGAAGAAGCCGGTAGAAATTCACACAGCACTTTGGACGTTCGTAATCTGGCGCCGCGCGAGCGGCATCCGCTGATTTTTCAAAGTTTTATTTCCCTCACGCCGGGAGGCGCGTTTGTTCTGGTCAACGATCACGATCCCAAACCGCTGCAGTATCAGTTTCAGGCGGAACTCCCGGATAGTTTTACCTGGGAATATCTCGAACAGGGGCCGGAGGTTTGGCGAGTCAAAATAGGTAAGAAATAAATGCCCCCAACCCAGACCCAACCCTCCGTCCGGACCAGCATACCGCGCCCGGTATCCCGCATTATTTTTATCGGCGGAGGGTTGGGAATGGCGGCTCTGTTGCTGGGCATCTGGGCCGCCCTCGAACGTCTCGGCTGGCAGGTGCCCGCCCTGCAGCCGGATCTGCTGCTGGCTCATGGGCCGTTGATGGTCTGCGGGTTCCTGGGCACGCTGATTGCGATGGAACGCGCGGTCGCGGTGCGCCAGCGCTGGGCTTTTGCCGCGCCTCTGTTGCTGGGTGGCGGCGCGTTGGTGCTGGCTTTGGGTGCCGATCGGTTGGCAGCCGTGCTGCTGCTGGCGGGCAGCCTGGTCTTCATGGCCATTTATGGCCTGATCCTGGCGCGCAGTTTCACCGATTTCACCCTGGTCATGACCCTGGGCGCACTGGCGTTGTTGCTGGGGAATTTATTCTGGGCCTTCGGGGTGATGATCCCCATCATGGTGTATTGGTGGGCGGGATTTTTGATCCTGACCATCTTCGGCGAGCGTTTGGAGTTGAGCCGGATGCGGCCCCGTATCGGCGGCCAGCGGGCCGGCGCCTGGCTGGTGTTGGCAATTTATGTATTCGCCCTGGGGCTGGCGACCCAATCTCCCCGGCACGGCATGCAGCTGGCCGGCATCGGCATGGTGGGCATGGCGCTCTGGCTGCTGTTCTTCGATAGCGCCTGGCATTTGCTGCGCCGGCCCGGCTTGACCCGCTATATCGGCCTGAACCTGATCATCGGTTATATCTGGCTGGCCGTCAGCGGCTATTTATGGCTGACCCGCGCGGGTTCGCTGATTTTCGGCTATGACGCCATGCTTCACAGCCTGTTTCTGGGCTTTGTCATCAGCATGGTCTTTGCCCATGCGCCGATTATTTTTCCCGCCATCAGCGGCCGGGTTCTGCCCTGGCGCCGCGGGTTTT
>JAKATS010000326.1 GCA_021818645.1 Acidobacteriota bacterium
GCCGGAACCTCCGCCCGTTTTGACCAGGCCCAGGCGGCCGGCGCCGCGGGCGCGGGTGCGGCCACGGCAGGCACTGGCGCGGCGGTTGGCATTGCTTTGGCTGTCGGCATTGCCGCCGCGGCTGCTGTCGCCACTGGGTTGATCGTCCACGCCGCTACTGTCTGTAGTGGCTGTGTGGCTTCACCGGTTACTCCATAACCGGCCTTCGCGTCCATAGCCATCTGCGGTCGCCCGGCTGGAGTATCATTTCCCCATGCCTCCAGCCGGGCATTGAATTAAATGCCTGCCTTCTGATGTTTGTCCCCGTAATTTCCGCCCTTCCGCTGTAATTTCTGATGTCCGCTTCGCCCGAGCCACAATTAGACCGTCTGTTGCCGCTGCTTTCGGCTTCGCTGTCTGCATCAATAGATCGGTTGCCGCATCCCGATGTCGTCAGTAATACAATCGTATGAAAATTAATGAAGCGCCCGATCTGCCGTTGGCCGCGGATTCCAGGGCAGGATCGCCGGCGCCCTTGTCTTTATCCCAGGCCGCACCGCGGGCGCCCGTGTATGCCGGAGCATTAGGCACGACGCTGGCCGAACAATGGTTCCAGGTGCGCCGGCATTGGATTAAAATCGCCGTCTTTACGCTGTTGGTGACATTGCTCACGGCTATTTATGTGTTGCGTACGCCCAAAATCTACGATGCGGTTGCCATTGTCCGCATGGACACCAATACGCCCAACAACATCGTCAGCCGCGGCGCCAGTCAGGCCATGCCGGCCACGGATGCCCTTTTAGCCACCGAAGCCGACGAAGTCAAAACTCCGGCTGTGGTTTTGCCCACCATCCTTTTGCTGCATCTCGAGCGTATGATGGCGGCTAAAGATCCGCCCGGCGGCGCCGCATTCGATATCGAGGGCGTTCCGCAGCCGGTTTTGCGGGCGGTGACTAAAAATATTAAAGTCACGCGGCCCATTAATTCGTTTCTGCTTGAGATTCATTATCACTCCCTTTCACCCCAGCTTTCCGCCCAGGTCGCCAACACGCTCGCGGACCAGCTTCTGCAGCACGATTATGCCACCCGCGCGCATTCGCTGCTCAATCTTTCCAGCTATATGAGCCAGCAGATTGCGGCCTTGCGGGCCCAGATGGAGCGCAGCCAGATCGCCTTAAATCAGTTCGAGCGCGCCCATAATATCGTCAATCCCAAGGATAAATTCAGCCTCATGAATCAGCGCCTGCAAACCCTCAGCGCTGAATTGCAAAAAGAGCATGCCCGTGGCCGCCGTCTGGCCGCCGATCTCGCTCTGGTGCGCATCGGCAGCGTGGATGCCCTGGCCGTCTCCAACCGCGGCCATGTGCTCAAGCCCCTGCTCGACGCACAAAAAACCGCGCAGATCAAATTTGATTCCCTGGCGGCTCAATACGGGCCGGGCAACTATCTGTATCGCCAGGCGCGCCGCCAGTTGGCGGAAATTCGCGGCAGCATCGCCCGTGAAAAAAAGCATATCGCCGGCCAGATTCAGGCCCAGGCCCAGGCCGTCGCGGTGCGGGTGCGGCTGACCGCGGGTGCCTTTGCCCGTCAGAAGGCCGCGCTCAATGCGTTCAATAGCCAGGCTGTGCAGTATAGCATTCTGAGCCGCGAGGCCGATTCCGATAAAAAGATCTATGATGCGCTCTTGCAGCGCGTTAAAGATGCTTCCATCTCCGCCGGTTACCACTCCGAAAATCTGCGCATCGTCGGCCATGCCGAGCCGAATCCCGTGCCCATTGCCCCGCGGGTAAAATTCGATGTTGTCATGGCGCTTTTGCTGTCGGGTGGTTTTGCCATGATGGCCGTTCTCGGCCTCGCCCATTTTGACCGGACCTTCACCGATCCGGAGCTTATGCGGACGGCGTTGGGTGAGGAGGTGCTGGTCTCGTTGCCGGCCGCTCGCTCGTCCGCCGATCTTGGCGCCCTCTATCGTCCGGCTGCGTCGGGAAATGGCAAGCCGGTCCGGCGCCCGCCATTCAGTGAATCGGTTCTGCAGCTCCGTTCGGCGCTGCTTTTGGGCTCCCGCCGCCGTCTGCGTTCGGTTTGCGTCACCAGCGCCCAGCCGCGTGAAGGCAAGTCCACCGTGGCCATCAATCTTGCCGCCGCCTTCGCCCTGCAGGGTCTGCGCACGGTTCTGGTGGATGCCGATATCCGCCGGCCTGAAGTGCACCGTCAATTGGAGCTTTCTAACGAATTTGGCCTTTCGACCCTGCTCCCTTCCCATGTCTCCCAGTCCGCCTGGAGCCATTCTGTTTTGCCTGAGGTAGTGGCATCATCGGCCGCCGCTGCGGGAAATAATTCCGCGTCCCAATCTGGCGCTTCATTGTTGCCTGAAGACGGCTTGAATGGTGCGTTGGTCTCGGGGCCGGTGCCCGGCCTTTGGGTTCTGCCCGCCGGTCCCGCCGTCGCCAGTCCCGCGGAGCTGTTGGCCATCGGCTTTGGATCACTTCTGGAGCATCTCAAGTCGCGCTTCGATATGGTCGTTGTGGACTGTCCGCCTTTGCTCGGGTTTGCCGATAGCCTGGCCGTCGGCGCGGGCGCCGATGCGGTCCTGGTCATCGTGCGCGCCGGCGCCACGCCCCGCGATCATGTCCAGTCCTCCCTCGATCAGTTGGCCCAGGTGCGTGCCCCCATCGCGGGCCTGGTGCTCAATGGCGTCACCGCCGAAATGAGTCATTATTATTATTATTATCGCGACTATTATCAGCGTTACTATGCGGCGGATGATCGGGAAACCGCGAAATAAGGGTTTAGATCTTATAACGTTATGGCTTTAGATGAAGTAAAAATAAAAAGATATCCGGAGTTGCGATTCGGCGGCTTTACCGATGTGGATGGGATGCGGGGGAATACAAAAAATTGATTTCTTTTGTGGAATGATGGGTTTGGCC
>JAKATS010000074.1 GCA_021818645.1 Acidobacteriota bacterium
ATCAGAACCCGCGCCGGGGCGCCGGTGGTTTCACGGCGCGCGGTCATGAATTTGCGGCCATTCTTATAGCCCACGGCCTCGATGGCGCCGGGCGCCCAGGCCACCTGCCATTGCAGGTGCTGGTTGGGAACGACGGTCTGGCGGCCCTGGCTTTTGCCGTTGAGAAATAATTCGACAGCGTCGAGATTGGCATAGACCCAGACACTGACGGGCTTGCCCGCCTGGCCGGCCCAGTTCCAGTGGGGAAACAGATGCAGCACCGGATGGCCGCTCCAGGCCGCCTGGTAGTAGTAAAAATCATCTTTGGGGAAGCCGCAGACGTCCATCTGGCCGAAGTGGGAGTTGATGCAGGGCCAGCCATAGGGCGTGGGTTCGCCGCGGTAGTCGAAGCCGGTCCAGACAAAACCGCCGGCCAGCCAGGGACGTTGGGCATAAATATCGCCCCACCAGGTTTCGGCCAACTGGGCCCAGGGCGGGCGGTTCACGTCGTAGGCGCTGACATAGCCCAGTTTTTTGCTGGTGACATATTCGCCGCGGGTGGAAACGGTGCTGCCGGTTTCGGAGCCAAAACAGGGCTTGCGGGGGAATTTGGCATGAAAGGCATCCATCGGCTTCGCGCTGCCGTAATTGAAGCCCTGCAGATCGTCCACATGCGATACGCCATGACCCCACATGGAGGGAATGTTCATGGCCTGGGTGACCGGACGGGTGGGATCGAGACGGCGAACGAGGCGCTTCATGCCGGCGGCGATGCGCTCGCCCAAAGGTTTGGCCTGGACGAACCATTCCTCGTTGCCGATGGACCACATGATGACGCTGGGACGGTTGCGATCGCGGCGGACAAGGCGGGAAAGCTGGCTGAGGCCCTCGGGGTCGGAGCTGAACATGCGGGTTTCGTCCATGACCAGCATGCCCAGACGGTCGCAGGCGTCGAGCAGTTCCGGGGTGGGCGGATTGTGCGAGGTGCGATAGGCGTTGACGCCCATGGACTTGAGCTTTTCGATCCGGTAATACTGCAGCCGGTCGGGGAGGGCCGAACCGACGCCGGCGTGATCCTGGTGATTGCACATGCCGTGCAGCTCAACGCGGCGGCCATTGAGAAAAAAGCCATGATCGGCGGTGAAGCGGAGATGGCGGATGCCGCAAGGGGTGGCAAGCTGATCCACGGCGCGGCCGGCATGCTCGAGGGTGGTTTCGAGCTGGTATAGATGCGGGGATTCGAGCGACCAAAGCTGCGCCCGCGCCAAACGGACGGCCTGACGGACGGTGGTCTGGCTCCAGGGCCGCAACTGCACCGGCGAACGGCGCCGGGCCACGATTTTACCGGCGGGATCGCGGAGCACGGAGAGAACCAACAGCCGCGCGGCGCGGGGGCCGGCGTTTTCAACCTCGGTGAATAATTCCAGCCCGGCATCGCCGCGGCCTGTCTGAATGCGGCTGACTTTGGCGCGCGTATAGACGCCCCATTGCGGCACATGCAGAGGATGGGTCTTGACCAGCCAGACATGGCGGTAGATGCCGGCGCCTTCGTAAAACCAGCCTTCGGATTCGGTGGCATCGGCCCGCACCACGAGCACGTTTTTGCCGCCGTAATGCGCAAAGTCGGTGATATCGAAGCTGAAAGGGGCGTAGCCGCTGAGATTGCGGCCAAGAAAACAGCCGTTGAGCACCACCATGCAATTGCGAAAAACGCCGTCGAATTCCAGGCGCAGCCGGCGGCCGCGGTCGGCGGGCGTGAGATGGAATTCGCGCCGGTACCAGCCGATGCTGGTGGCGGGATATTTGCGGCCCAGCGGCTTGGAGCCGTGCGTGGTGAGCACGGGATCGTTATGAAAGGGCAGCGCCACGGCCCAGTCATGGGGCAAATCCACCGCCTGCCAGGAGGAAACATCGAAATCGGGACGGGCGGGGTGAAACATCATACCGGTTTTCCACCAGGCGCCGCCTTTCAAGCCGTAATCAAAATCCTGTTTGGGATCGTCGGCATTGCCGAGATGAAAATGCCAGCCAAAATCAAGCAGCAGGCGTTCGCGGCCGGCGGCCGCGGATGCGAGCGGCGCATCGGCGGAGGCGGGCGGAAGGGCCGGGTCATTCGATGGGAGGGCAGAGGCAGCCAGAGATGCGGGGGCGATGGCCAGAGGCAACAGGGAGGCTCCGGCCGAGGTGTGGAGGAATTTTCTACGGTTCATGGCAGATCGTGGGAATAGTAGCAGAAAAGCTGACGATGCGAAGCGATCAACATCGCAAAGCTGAAAGATATGCGCCACGTCCCGGGCCCCAGGCCCGCCTCTTACGAGCCAGCTACGAACATGCGCTTACGCGGGCCCACCCAAAATACATGCGAAATCAGAGCGGGATATTGCCGTGTTTTTTGGGCGGCAGGGCGGCGCGCTTGTTTTGCAGCCACTCCAGGCCGCGGATGAGGTGCTGGCGGGTCTGGCGCGGGGTGATGACGGCATCGAGATAGCCACGCTCAAGCGCCACGAAGGGATTGGCGAAGTGGGCGCGGTATTCTTCAATGCGCATTTGTTCCTGGGCGGCGCGGGCGGCCTCGTCCAACGCCTGGAGCTCTTTGCGGTAGAGCACGCGCACGGCGCCTTCGGCGCCCATGACCGCGATTTCGGCGGTGGGCCAGGCGTAGTTCAAATCGGTGCGCAGATGCTTGGAGGCCATGACGCAATAGGCGCCGCCGTAGGCCTTGCGCAGGGTGACGGTGATTTTGGGCACGGTGGCCTCGGCATAGGCGAACAGCAGCTTGGCGCCGTGGCGGATAATGCCGCCGAGCTCCTGACGCACGCCGGGCAAAAAGCCGGGCACATCCACCCAGGTGATCAGTGGCAGGTTAAAGGCATCGCAAAAGCGCACAAAGCGGGCGCCTTTATCGCTGGCGTCAATATCGAGCACGCC
>JAKATS010000333.1 GCA_021818645.1 Acidobacteriota bacterium
AAAACCGCGCCCTGCCGGCCGAGGCCGGGCGTCAGATCAACGCCCGGAAAAAGTCCTATATCGTGTTTCTGGAGAAGCTGATCTCGGAAGTGCAGGCCCGGCATGGGGAGGGCAAAGGCGTGCATCCGCGGGTCGCGGCCTTTGCCCTGTTGGGCATGATCAACTGGATTTACCAGTGGTACCGGCCGGAGGGCCTGATCAAGGAAGATGAGTTGATCCGGCAGTATATGGCCCTGTTTTTCCGCGGCCTCTTCGCCCGCGCTTAACCCCGCGGTCGTGGTGTTTGCATGAGTTGATTGGCGTTATACATCGCGCCAGTTCTCGGCGATGCCCGTTTCCACCAGCAGCGGCACCGAGAGCCGGGCGGCGGATTCCATCTCCTGCTTCACCATCCGCGCCACCTCGTCGGCCTGCCCCGCCGGTGCTTCCAGCACCAGTTCGTCGTGCACCTGCAGCAGCAGGCGGGCGCCCGCCGGCATCCGGGCGTGGACCCGGATCATCGCCAGCTTGATCAGATCGGCGGCCGAGCCTTGCAGCGGGCTGTTGATGGCGGTGCGTTCGGCAAAGCCGCGCTCGGCGGCATTGCGGCTGGCCAGTCCGGGGATGGGTCGCCGCCGGCCCCAGAGCGTGCGCGTTGCGCCCTCGGCCCGCGCCCGCTCGATCTGGGCCGCGATGTATGCCTTGACCCGGACGTAGCGCTCGAAGTATCGGCGGATGAATTCCGCCGCTTCCGCCTGCGGTATCGCCAGTTGCTTGGCCAGGCCGAATGCCGATAGGCCGTAGACAATGCCGAAGTTCACCGCCTTGGCCCGCCGCCGGTGCTCTTCGCTGATGAGCATGGGCGGAATGCCGAAGACTTCCGCCGCGGTGGCGCGGTGTATGTCTTCCCCCGATTGAAACGCGGCCAGCAGCCGCGGATCCTGGCTGGCGTCGGCCAGCAGCCGCAGCTCGATTTGCGAGTAGTCGGCTACGATCAGCCGGTTGCCGGGCGCGGCCCGGAATGCGGATCGGATCTCGCCGCCCAGCTCGCGCCGTATGGGTATGTTCTGCAGGTTGGGGTTGCTCGATGACAGCCGGCCGGTGGCCGCGTTGGTCGAGCTGAAGCGGGTATGCAGCCGGCCGTCGGGCCCGACCAGCGGCGGCAGGGCGTCCACATATGTGGATTTCAGCTTCGAAACCTGGCGGTATTCGAGAATCTTGGCGGCGATGGGATACGCTCCGGCCAGCTCTTCCAGCACGTCCACCGCGGTGGAAAGGTTCTGCGTCTTTCCCCGCCGGGCCGGCGCCGGCAGCGCCAGCTTCTCAAACAGCACTTCGGCCATCTGCTTGGGCGAGTTCAGGTTGAAGCTGGCGCCGGCCAGCGAGAAGATTTCCGCTTCCAGCCGCCGGCAGTTTTCCCCGAGCTGCTGCGAAAGCCGGGCCAGTTGCCCCAGGTCCACGCCAATGCCGGCCTGCTCCATGGCTTCCAGCACGGGCAGCAGAGGCAGATCGAGTTCGTCATAACAGCGGCGCAGCCCCAGCGCATCAAGCTGCGGGTTCATCGCCGCGTAAAGCTGCGTCAGCGCCCGCGCCTCGGCGCCCGGGCCGCCCAGCGCGGTTTCTCCTGCAAGATATGCGCGCGCCAGCAGGTCGAGCTGGTGGCTGGCGCGGGTAGGGTCGAGCAGATACGAGGCCATCTGCGCGTCAAAAACGGTTTTCGGATCGCAGTCCGGCGCCGGCAGGCCGAGCCCGCCCAGCGCGGCGCGCACTCGGCGCAGATCGTGGACCACCCAGCTCCGGCCGGGTTGGGCCAGAATCTCGCGCAGCGGCTCGGCCGTGGCTGCGGTCAGCTCCAGCGCGGGCTGGGTGTCGGTGCCGGTATCGCAGGCTGCGGCCACTCCGATCACCGCTCCCGCGGCGCTCTCCCATCCTGGCGTTTTCGCTTCCGCCACGGTCAGCCCCAGCGGCTCCCGTGCCCGCTCCAGCCAGGCCTCCAGCTCAATCGCCGTGGGCTGAACAATCGCCGCCGCCGGGGCGCTCGCGGCTACGCTGGCCTGCGCCGCAGCTTGTTGCTGCGCGGCATCCGCGGCGCTGGTTTTCGCTTCCAGTTCGCGCAGCAGGCGATGAAATTCAAGTTCGCGGAACAGCTCGCGGCAGGCATCCGGGTCGAAAGGCCGGCGCGCCAGTTGATCCCAGTCCAGCTCGATCGGAGCATCCAGATGAATGGTGGCCAGTTCACGGCTGAGCAGAATCTGTTCCCGGTGCTGCAGCAGCGAACTGCGGTAGGTTTTGCGCTCGACTTCATCGGCATGCGCCAGCAAATTCTCAATCGTGCCGTAGCTTGCGATCAGCTCGCGCGAGCCTTTTTCGCCGATCCCGGGCGCGCCCGGAATGTTGTCAATCGCGTCCCCGCGCAGGGCCATCAGATCGGCCACCTGATCGGCGCGCACGCCCAGCAGCGCCTCCACTCCGGCCGCGTCGTACACCGCTGCCCGCGTGGGGTTGACAATCACCACCCCCGGCAGCGCGGCCAGTTGCAGCATGTCTTTGTCGCTCGAAACCACCGCTACTTTCTTGCCCTGCCGCGACGCCCGCGCCGCCAGCGTGCCGATAATGTCGTCGGCCTCGAAGCGGGCCGCTTCCAGGATGGGCGCGCCGTGGGCTTCGATCAGGCGGCGGATATAGGGAAGCTGCGGCGCCAGCTCTTCCGGCATCGCCGCGCGGTTGGCCTTGTACTGCTCAAAGACCTCGTCGCGAAATGTCGGTCCGGGCAGATCGTAGGCCGCGGCCAGATGTTCCGGCTTCGCCTCCGCCAGCAGCTTGCGCAGCATGTGGGTAAATCCGAACGCGGCCTGGGTGGGCAGTCCGCGGGCATTGGCCATGCGGGGCAGGGCATGAAAGGCCCGGAAGATATAGCCCAT
>JAKATS010000309.1 GCA_021818645.1 Acidobacteriota bacterium
CGGCGGTGATTCTGGCCTTGATCCTGATCATTCACCCCGGCATGACTGCCCTGTTTCCCGCGGTGGTGGTGATCTCGCTCATTTTCGGCGTACTGCTGGTCACGCCCATCGGCGGGGCCGACATGCCGACGGTGATCTCGCTGTTGAATTCTTATGTGGGACTTTCCGCCGCCCTGCTCGGCTTTGTACTGAACTCCAAGGTGCTAGTTGTGGCCGGCGCGCTCGATGGTTCCAGCGGCTTCATTCTCTCGGTGATCATGTGCAAGGCGATGAACCGCTCGTTCACCAACGTGCTTTTTGGCGCCTTCGGCCAGATCCAGGCGAGCGCGAAGACCGAACATGAACAGCGCCCGGTGCGCTCGGCGGCCGCCGAGGAGGCTGCCGGCATTCTGAGCGCCGCCAATACCGTGGTGGTGGTTCCCGGCTACGGCATGGCGGTGGCCCAGGCGCAGCATAAAGTGCGGGAATTATTCGACCTGCTCACCCAGAAGGGCGTGGACGTCAAATTCGCCATTCACCCCGTCGCCGGCCGCATGCCCGGGCATATGAATGTGCTGCTGGCCGAGGCCGATGTGCCTTATGACAAGCTGATTGATATGGAATCGGCCAACTCGGAAATGGCCCAGACCGATGTGGCCCTTATCATCGGCGCCAACGACGTCACCAACCCGGCCGCGCAGACCCAGCAGGGGAGCCCCATCTATGGCATGCCCATTATCGAGGCGCACCGGGCGCGCACCATCATGGTCATTAAACGCAGCTTGAGCCCGGGGTTCGCCGGCATAGATAATGATTTATATTATTCCGCTCGGACATTGATGCTGTTTGGCGACGCCAAGGCATTTGTCAGCGATCTGGTGCGGGAAATTTCCGGAGGCGGGCATT
This sequence comes from Acidobacteriota bacterium, assembly GCA_021818645.1. GTDB lineage: Bacteria > Acidobacteriota > Terriglobia > Terriglobales > SCQP01 > JAKAZV01. The sequence goes on from JAKATS010000309.1 coordinate 886, forward strand.
AAACCCTGCGCAGTCAAGATAGACGTAAGCGTATGAAAACCCGGGGCGCGGGATTTTATCTGCTCTGCGCATGCGCGGCGGCCGCGCAAGCCGCTCCCGCCGCGCCCTCGCCGGTCTATACCAGCATTGCCGAGATTCGCCGGCTTCCGGCCGGTATCTTATCCCGGCATCCCGCCTGCATGGTGCGCGCCACGGTGTTGTTTTATCGCCGCCGGGGTGAACCGGCCAACAGTCCTACTGAATTGTATGTCGGACAGCCGGACGCGGCGATCTACGTATTGCAGCCCAAACCATTGGTTCAACTGCAGCCGGGCCAGCGGATCCTGATCCGGGGCCGGATCATTGCCGGCTGGGATAAACCCATTCTGGATGCAAGGCGGATCGAAGCGATTGGCCGCGGGCCGCTGCCGATATCCAGACATATTGTTTCGGTGACGGGCCTGCTGGGCCAGCGGCATAATGCGCAATGGGTCAAGGTGGAAGGCGTGATCCGGGAAGTCCAGCCCTTCCAACAGGGCTGGATTCTAGGCCTGATGGCGGGCAGTTCCTGGCTCGAGCTGGATGTACATGATGCGGCGCGGCCGCCACCGCGTTTGATCGGCGCCGTGATTCATGCCCAGGGCGTCAGCGCCACCATCTACAATGCGGAAGGCTTGAGGGAGCAGACCTATCTGCTGGTTCCCGGCTGGCGGCAGGTGCGCATACTGCATTCGCCGCCGGTGAATTGGCTGGCTTTGCCGCGGGTTTCGATCCGTAAAATCGGCCTGGTTTCCAACCAGCGACTGCAGCCGTTGATCCATGTGCGGGGCGTAATGACCCTGCAATACGGAACGACGGCTTATCTGCAAACCCGCCAGTCCGCGTTGGTAATTTCCCTGCAAAACCCCATGGCGCCGCTGCCGCGCTGTTCCCGGGTGGATGCGGTGGGCTTTCCCGCGGCGGCTCGCGGCGGCCGCATTCGATTGCGTCATGCCCGGCTCTGGCGGGATGGACCGGGACATTGTCCGCCACCCTTTGTGTTTGCGCCCCGGATGGGCGGCCGGTTGAACGATCATCTGGTGCGGCTGCAGGGCCGGGTGCTGATCCGGGAATCGCTGGACCAGCCCCGCCTGCGGCTGCTGGAACTGCAAGTTGGGCGCTACCTCTGCTGGATACCGCTGCATTTTGCCGGCTCTGTCCGGGTGCTGAACGGCATTCCCGAAGGTAGCCGGATTCAGGTTACGGGCGTGCTGCGCGGCCTGCATTCTGGAGCATATTATCGCTTCTATTTGTACCCAGGCACGGCGGGTGACCTGGTCGTATTGCAGACTCCCACCTGGTGGACGCCGCTGCATTTGAGCTGGATTCTGGCGGCGATGCTGATTCTCATCGCGATAGCATTTGTCTGGAGTTTATCGCTGCGGACGCAAGTGCGCTGGCAGAAACAATGGATGGCCGAGCAAGCCCAGGAGCAGAACCGAATCGAAGCCCATCTGGCTGAGGTCAACCGGCTGGAGATGGTGGGGCGTCTGGCTGCGGGCGTGGCCCATGATTTCAATAATCTACTGACCGTCATCATCGGCCGCATTCAACTGGCACAGGCGAAGCTGGCGGGTTCGGAAGCCGAGCGCAGCCTGGAAGCGGCGATCGAGGCCAGCCAGCGCGCAGCCCGGCTGACCTCTCAACTGCTGGCCTACGGCCGAAAGCAGATCGTGCAAGCCCAGCACATAGACCTGAACGAAATCATCCGCAGCAATGAGGATACGCTGCGCTCTTTCGCCGGCGAGCGGGTGGAACTGCATTTCCATCTTGATCCCGGGCTCTTTCCGATTCACGCCGATCGCACACAGGTGGAGCAGGTGCTTTGGAATCTGGTGAGCAATGCCCGTGACGCCATGCCGCAGGGCGGGCGGCTCGGTATCGGCACCGATAATCTGGGCCTGGACGCGATGCAGGGCGCGGAATACGCCGGCGCACATTCGGGCGATTATGTGCGGCTGCAGGTGCACGACAACGGCCAGGGCATGACACC
>JAKATS010000188.1 GCA_021818645.1 Acidobacteriota bacterium
GGTACGCCTCGTATGCGCAGCACGTCTGGCGCACGGCACTTTTACCAACCCAGGCCATGCGGAGGATCGGCCACCCGTCCCTTGAGGCACGCGTTTCGTATGCCGGTTGGAGGCAGTTCGCGCGGAATGGTGAGGGGAAACTGTCACGCCACCAGGGACAAACTATTATCTTGAATTACACGGCCCGGGATCGGTCGCGTCAGGGAAGGGTTCGTCATGGGAATAATCAATGGGCAGTGGAGAGTTCGGGCTGCCGCTGGCACTTGGATCATAGGACTGGCCGCTGCCAGCCTGGCTCTGGCCGGCGCATGTCCAGCACTGATCAACACATTCATCGTTTCGAAGCCTTTGCCCCGTACTGTAGTCCGCTCGCGCGCTAGGCGGGTAAGCCCGCACGCGCGTCCGGCGCATCCACTAAACAATCCGGCTCAACTGCCGCCGCGCGAGCGGCATTTTTTCCCGGTCGCGGTCTGGTTTGCCGGCGGAAAGTCGCGAGCGCCAATGCTATCGCGGAATCCACGGCGCGAGCGGGCGCAGTGGCTGGCCGAATTGCGTGTAATCCATCATCTGGGCTTTAACTGCGTGAAAACCTGGGTGGATTGGGCCACGGCGGAGCCGCGCCCCGGCGTTTTCGACCTGCAGGATCTGAGCCAACTGCTGGCCCTTGCCCATCAAGCCAGGCTGCGGGTTATCGTGCAGCTCTATGCGGATTCGGCTCCGTCCTGGGTGGGCCACAAATTTGCCCACGCTGACTTCGTCACCGCTACCGGAGTGCGCATTCATTCCGAATCGGCCCCGGGCTACAGCTTCGACAACCCTGGCGTGCGCGCTGCCGAACTGCAATTCTACCGGCGTGTGGCGCGTGTTGCCTCCGCCAGTCCGGCGTTTTATGGTTACGATCTGTGGAGTGAGCCGCACTTGGTGAACTGGGTCTGGTTCAACGACCTGCCGCATGTGCAGTTCGACTTCAGCCGCTACAGCCGCATTCGCTTCCGTCGCTGGCTGCGGCGCAAATATGGGACGCTGGCCGCGCTCGATCGCGCCTGGTATCGCGATTACACCCGCTGGAATCAGGTTCAGCCGCCGCGGTTCGGCACGATTTTATCCTACGCCGACTTCATGGACTGGCGCGCCTTCATCGTCCATGAACTGGCGGCCGATTTAGGCGCCATGGCCCGCGCGGTCGATGCGGTCAATCCCCATTTTGTCACCAGCAGCCATTCCGATATTCCGGGCGTGCTGAATACCCCGCTCAGCGGCTATGGCAACCCCGATGACTGGAAAATGGCGCGCGAGGTGGACTACTACGGTGCCAGCATCTATCCGCTGCACGCCGACACGATGCTGCATGGCTGGCCGCCTTTCATGCGGGCGTTCGCGTTCGATGGCGCCAATGCCGCCAGCCGTGGCAAGGGCTTTTTCATCGGCGAAATGCAAGCTGGGCAGGGCGCGACCGGTCTGCGGGTGAACGACCCGGTCACCGCGGCCGAGCTGCGCGACTGGAGTTGGACGGCAATCGGCCATGGCGCGAAAGCCATCTGTTTTTACGCCTGGTATCCGATGAACGCCGGCTATGAGTCCGACGGCTACGGCATGATCCATCTCGATGGCCGGCTGACCCGTCGCGCCCGCACCGCCGGCGCAGTGGCCCGCGTGGTCAACCGCTATCGCCGGCTGTTTCACGACGCGCAACCGCTGCCGGCCCGCATCGCTATTCTCTACAATCCGCTCAGCTATCTGAGCGGTGGCGATACCATCAGCCCGGGGAGAAAAATCGAGCATTCGATGATGGGCGTGTACCGGGCTCTGTATCGCGCACATATCCCGGTCACTTTTCTGAATGCCGATGACCTGGCCCGCGGGCGCACGCAAAGCCTGAAGGCGATTTATTTGCCCTACGCTATCACCTTGTCGCGCGCGGCCTGCCGGGGACTTCGCCGCTTCGTGCGTCATGGCGGCATGGCCATCGCCGAGGCGCGTACGGCCTGGAACGACGCCCGTGGCTTTGCCTATGCGCGCATCCCCGGCGGCGGGCTGGCACAGGTATTTAGCGTGCGGGAAGCCGCGCTCTGGCCGGCCCGGCATGACACCTTGACGTTCTCCCCGGAGGCGCCTGATGGCCTCGCCGGCCTCCGGGTTTCGGCCAGGCAATTTGCGGAAAGCTTGCAAACCCGTCGGGGTACCGTGCTGGCACACTTCCAGAATGGCCAGCCGGCGGTTGTGGAATCGCACTACGGCAAGGGTAAAACCATTTTCATTGGGAGCTTTCTCGGCCTGGCCGCCTTCCACAGTCATCCCGTGCCGCTGTCGCGGTCCGAGGCCGCACACCAGCCCACTCCCGCTTCCGCGGCCGACCGGGCTCTGCGCGCGCTGGCCCGCTGGGCCGGTATTCATGCCCGGGTAAAAGTTACAGGCGGTGAAGCCCGGTTGGTCGAAGTCGATTGGTTGCGGGTACCGCGCGTGGCCATGCCGTCAGGCCAGAATGGCAGGCTGCTTATCGCCATCAATCGCGGCCGGCCGGGGACATTCACCATGACTCTTCCTTTCAGATCGGCCGTTGCGGCGAAAAATTTATTGAACGCCTCAACCGTCCCGGTAAAACTTCACGGATCCAGCGCCCAAATCCGCTTACGGCTCGGCCACGAAGATGTAGCGGTCTTGCTGCTCAGTCACGACTGATACATTCGTTGATGCTGCTTTGTCCTGAGCCTTTCTCGAAATATATTCATACATTCTTGTCCAAAATTAGGATTTAACTTATAAGCCTGCGGCATATGTGTCGCTCTCCTGGAAGATCCGTTCCAGATGCTTCTCCAGTGCTGTAACCCGCACTTCCAGAGCATAAATCTCCTCGTAGAGAGAATCGGCCAGTTGTCGGCCAAATCCGGT
>JAKATS010000158.1 GCA_021818645.1 Acidobacteriota bacterium
ACGAAGTAGTCTATCCTGACCCCAGCTATCCGCTCTATGAATCCATCGCGGCCTTTATCGGCGCGCGCCCGGTGGGCGTGCGCCTGCGTGAAGAAGACGGTTTCGCCATCACTCCCCAGGCGATTGAGTGCGCCCTCACGCCGCGCACCCGCATGATCATTCTGAATTCGCCCCACAACCCCACCGGCGGCATGCTGCCCCGCGCCGGCATGCGCGCGATTGCCGAACTTGCCGCTGCGCGCGGCCTCTGGGTGCTTTCAGATGAAATCTACAGCCGCATCCACTATGGCGCCGGTCATCATTCCATTTATTCCGAACCGGGCATCGCCGATCACTGCATTCTGCTCGACGGCTATTCCAAAACCTATGCCATGACCGGCTGGCGCCTGGGCTATGGCGTCATGCCCCAGGCCCTGGCGGAGGCGGAGCAGCGGTTGATTATCAACACCGTTTCCTGCACCGCGACCTTCACCCAGTGGGCCGGCATCGAGGCATTGCGCGGCGATCAGCAGCCCGTGGACGCCATGGTCGCCGAATTCCGCCGCCGCCGCGATCACTGCCATGCCGAGCTGAACCGCATGCCCGGCGTCACCTGCCGCCTGCCCGAAGGCGCGTTTTATCTTTTCCCCAATATTTCCCGCACCGGCTACAGCTCGCGCGAGCTGCAGGAAAAACTGCTCGATGAAGCCGGCGTGGCGCTGCTCTCGGGCGCCGCTTTCGGCGCCGGCGGCGAAGGCTATCTGCGCATCTCCATCGCCAATTCGATGGAAAATCTCAGCGCGGGCCTGCGCCGCATCCGGCACTGGCTGGAACAACACCCCGCCCGCTGAACCGTGGCGGGGCGCGCATCTTCATCCAGATGAGGGTTTTTGCCACTGCCGACATCGGCCCCGCCGCGCTTGATCTGTTGCGCCAGGCCGGCTATCAGCTCGAAGTCTATCCCGGCCCGGAAGCGCCTGCTTACGAACTGCTTCTCGCCCGGGTCGCTTCCGGCATAGACGGCCTGATTACCACCCTGCGCGATCGCTTGGATGCCGGCCTGCTCGCCGCCGGCCAGGGGCGCCTGCGCGTCGTCGCCCAGGACGCAGTCGGCGTGGACAACATTGATCTCGCCGCCGCCAGCCGCCTCCGCATTCCCGTCACCCATACTCCCGGCGTGCTCACCCAGGCCACGGCCGAGTTCGCTCTGTTCATGCTGGGCGCGCTGGCGCGCCGGCTCTGGTCAAGTGAAAACCTGGTGCGCCGGCGGCAATGGGGCGCCTGGCACCCCTGGCTGCCGTTTTTGGGCGCCGAGGTCACCGGCAAAACCGTAGCCGTGGTCGGCCTCGGCCGCATCGGCCGCTCCTTTGCCCAAAAATGCGTTGGCCTCGACATGAACATCCTGGCCTGCGGCCGCTCTCCGCAGCCGGAGTGGATCGCCGCCGTTCAGCGCGAAATGGATCTGCGCCACGAACTCGGCTTCAGCCCCCATCGTGCCCGCATCCAGGCCGCCGGCCTGCGCGAGGCGCTGGGCGGGGCCGATTTCGTCAGCCTTCACGTGCCCCTGATCCGCTCCGGCGATCCCGCGGCCGGGGCCGATGGCTCGGGCGTAACCTATCATCTGCTGAACCGCCAGACCCTGGCCTGGATGCGGCCCACGGCGTATTTAATCAACACCGCCCGAGGACCCGTGCTCGATGAAGCCGCGCTGATCGAAGCCTTGCGCCAGGAGAAGCTGGCGGGCGCCGCGCTCGATGTCTATGCCGTCGAGCCGCTGCCCGGCGACTCGCCTTTACGCGCCGAAGACCTGGCCGGGCGCCTGCGGCTTTACCATCACTTCGCCAGCGGCACCATCGAAACCCGCCTCTCGCCCGATCCCGAGCAGGGCATGGCCGGCCGCTGTGTCGCGGGATTGCGCAACGTGCTGGAGGGCCGCTATGAAGGCCGGCTGGCGCAAATGCCTTATCTTGCCAACCGCTCCGCGTTTCTGGAATAATGCCCGGGCCGTGGGGCTGACGCCTTCGCGGTTTCGCTTCTCCACTGCCTCGCTGCTTTCAATCTATGCGAAAATAAAGCCTTGCGCGTATCGTTGCAACATTTCCGCATTAAGGTCGCTTCTGCATGCAGGATTCCGTAAATCCCCCCTCTTCCGAACCCTCCGGCTCCGAAGAAGAGCTCAGTTTTGCCCAGTTGATGGCGCAGATGTCCGCCGAACCGGCGCCGATGGCGGCGGCCGGCCCGCAGCCGGGCGACCGGCTGGAAGGCCGCATCGTCAACTTCACCGCCGATGCCGCCCTGGTGGACGTGGGCGGTAAATCCGAGGGCTTCATTCCACTCGAGCAGCTCCGCGGCCCGGATGGCGAGCTCACCTTGCATCCCGGCGACGCCGTGCCGGTAATCATCGAAAAAATTGATCCCGAGGGCAATCTCCGGCTGGGCCTGCTCTCGGCCGACCGTCCCCGCAACCTGGAAGATCTTCGCCTGGCCTTTGACGAGCAGCGCATCGTCATCGGCAAGGTCGGCGGCCTGGGCAAGGGCGGCCTGCACGTCAATGTCGGCCTGCGCGCCTTCATGCCGCAGTCGCGCAGCGGCGCCCGTTCCCAGGAAGAGCTGCACGCGCTGGTGGGCCAGGAAATCCGCGCCCGCATTGCCCGCTTTGACGCGGCCCGGGAAAACATCGTGCTTGACCGCCGCGTGGTGCTCGAGGAAGAGCGCGCGGCGCAGGAAGCCGAAGCCCTCCAGCGGCTGCACGAGGGCGACGCCGTTGAGGCAACCGTCAAATCGCTGGCCACCTATGGCGCTTTTGTGGACCTGGGCGGCATTGAAGCCCTGCTGCACGTGGGCGATATGAGCTGGCAGCGCCTTGAGAATCCCGGCTCGCTGCTGGCGATCGGCGACCGTGTGCAGG
>JAKATS010000017.1 GCA_021818645.1 Acidobacteriota bacterium
GCTGTGGCGGCTGGCGGAAATGCTGGCGCGGCTGCTGGCGCCGATTTTGCCCTTCACCAGCGACGAAGTCTGGAGCCATTTGCCGCCGGTGGGGCTGGATCTGCAGGGGCGCGGCATCAGCGTGCATCTGGAGCGCTTTGCCGAGAGCCGCAATGAAACGCCCTGGAATGAGCGGGAGCGGGCGGGGCTGGAAGCGCGCTGGCAACGCCTGCTGGAACTGCGCGGGATGGCGCTGGGCGCGCTGGAACTGGCGCGGCAGGAAAAACGCATCGGCGCGGGCCTGGAAGCCCGGGTGCGCGTGCTGGCCGCCGGCGGCGACCGGGCACTGCTCGAAAGCTACCAGGAACACCTGCCGGCCTTGTGGATTGTTTCGCAGGTGGAAATCGCGGCCGGGGAGGGAGAAACGAGGATGGAAATCGGGCCGGCGACGGGACAGAAATGCGAGCGCTGCTGGAACTACTCGGCGCGGGTGGGCGAAAGCCGTGAGCATCCGAAGTTGTGTGAACGCTGCATGGCGGCGCTGGCGGAAATCAGCGAAGGAATCGGCATCGCGTAGCTGCGGATTTTTTCGCCCCACGCCAGCAAACCGCGCCGAAGCGGGCAGCCCCTGCGCGCGCCATGCGCACCCCCAAGCCAGCGCGCCGGCGGGGCCAGACTCGACTCGCATCACGACGGGCAGGCGCGGTGACGATCCGAAATTACAATGAATTCTCAAGCTCCCCACCCAAGTTTTGAGCCGCAGGCCGAGACCATGTCCATAGCGCCTGAAATTCCGGGGAACCCGGCCAAGCCGCGCGGAGTACTGCGGACCTGGCAATACCTGCTGTCGCTGGGAGTGTTTACGCTCGACCAACTGACCAAAGGCTGGATCGAGCGGCAGCCGGCGGGAACATCCATCCGGGTGATTCCGCATTTCTTTCAGATCGTGCAGGTGTATAACCGGGGCGCGGCGTTTGGAATATTTCAGCATTCCCGATCGCGGCTGACGCTGGATGGGCTGATCTTCGTTTCGATCCTGGCGCTGGCGGTGATCTTCAGCCTGCTGTGGAAATCGCCGCTATCGCGGCGGGCCGGGTGGGCGCTGGCGCTGATTCTGGGCGGGGCGGCGGGGAATTTATTCGACCGGCTGCTGCGCGGCCGGGTAACGGATTTTCTCCTGTTCTATATCGGCCGCCATCAGTGGCCTGCCTTCAACTGCGCCGACAGCGCCATCGTGATCGGGGCGGGGCTGCTGATCTGGGACATTTTATTCGAGAAAAAACCCCGGAAAGAAGCGGCATGAAGCGGGGCAACTATTGATGATGCTTTAAGCCGGCCGCTTCAGCCCTCACCCCAACAGCCGCACATGATGGCACCGATGCGCCCGGCGCCGAGTCCGCATCCATGCGGGCCAGGATGGCCTGCACGCGCGGCTCGTCGAGCGGCACAAAGGCGCCAAGGGTTGGGTCGTAGTCGCGCAATTCAGTGCCGGACAGATCGAACCACCAGCCATGCAAACGCAGGCGGCCGGCGCTGAGCCGTTCGCTGGCTTCCGGATAGGCGCGGATCTGCTCAAGCTGCGCCAGGACGTTCAGCTGCGAAAGCTGATCGGCGTCAGACCACTCGCCGGGCAGGCGGGCGCCGGCGCGGAAGCGCGCGAGCACGGGCGCGGCCGGACGCAGCCAGGCGGAAACGCGAGGCAAATCGGAGGCGGACGCGAGCAGAGCCTGCATGGCGCCGCAGGAGGAATGGCCGCAGACGATGATGTCGGCGACCTCCAGCCGGCGCAGCGCAAACTCGAGGCCGGCGGCTTCGCTGGCGCCGGGCGGCTGATCGGGCGCGGGCACCAGATTGCCGACATTGCGGATGACGAAGATGTCGCCGGGCTGGGTCGAGGCGAAGACATTGGGCGCGACGCGGCTGTCGGAACAGGCGATCAGAAGCGCATCAGGCGACTGGCCGAGAGCCAGACGGGCGAAGGTTTCACGATACGCCGAACGGCGGAGCGCGCGAAATTCGAAAACACCCTGGAGCAGTTTACGCACACCTCAGTTTAACGCGAGCGCGGGATTTTTTAAGTGGCGGAAACATTACCCAAACCACCGCAACCCGGCAATCTCAGACAGGCTTTTACAATAGAGGCATGCGCATATTGCTTTACAGCGGCAAAGGGGGAGTGGGGAAAACCAGCCTGGCGGCGGCCACCGGGGTCCGGCTGGCGGAGCTGCAGTACCGCACGCTGGTGATGAGCATTGACCCGGCGCACAGCCTGGGCGATGCCTTCGATCTGCAGACCGAGCTGTTTCACGCGGCCACGTCGGAACCGCTGAAGATCCGGGACAAGCTGGATATTTTCGAGCTCAATATCCAGAAAGAGCTGCAGCGCCACTGGCGGGAGATTTCGAGCTATGTGACCTCGGTGCTGCGCACCACCGGGATTGAAGGCGTGGAAGCGGAAGAGCTGGCCATTCTGCCGGGCATGGAAGAGCTGAGCGCGATGATGCACATCAACGAATACCGGCGGAACAACCGCTACGACGTAATCGTGCTGGATGCGGCGCCCACGGCCGAGTCCATGCGCTTCGTGAGCATGCCGACGACGCTCGACTGGTACATGAAGCATATCTTCCCGTTCCAGCGCAGCCTGCTCAAGGCGGTGCGGCCGATCGCCAGCCGGGTGGCTCCGTTTGAATTGCCCTCGGACAGCTATTTCGCCAACGTGCAGGAACTGTTCAGCAAGCTGGAGGGAGTGGACGAGGTGCTGGAAGACCCGCGCGTGACCAGCGTCAGGCTGGTGACCAACCCGGAAAAGATGGTGCTGCGGGAAACCCAGCGCGCCTATGTGTATTTTTCGCTGCACGGGCTGACGGTGGACACGGTGATCGCCAACCGGGTGCTGCCGGCC
>JAKATS010000355.1 GCA_021818645.1 Acidobacteriota bacterium
GCCAGAAATCCAAGACCATACTCTTTGTCGGCGATGAAATCGCCGCCGTTGCCGCCGATACGCTGGAGCAGGCCGAAGATGCCGCCCGCGCCATCCGGATTGAATACGAACCGCTTCCCTTTGTCACCGATGTCGCTGCCGCCCGCCAGCCCGATGCGCCGCGCGTCCATACCGGCCATGACAATGTGCGCCCGCTTCCATCGCCGCGGGGACCCGAAGGCGATCGCGGTGATGTGCATGCAGGCCTGGCCCAGGCCGATGTTGTCGTCGAAACCCGGTATGAAACCAATGTGGCCATGCAGAATGCGCTCGAACCCCATGGCTCGGTCGCGTGGTGGGATGCGCCCAATCATCTGACCGTCTGGGCCTCCACGCAGGGCATTTTCGGTTTTCGCGGCGATCTAGCCCATTTTTTCCAGATCCCGGCCTCGCAGGTGCGGGTCATTACGGATTATCTCGGCGGCGGTTTCGGAGCGAAATTCGGCGCCGGCATCTATGGCGTCGCCGCCGCTTGGCTGGCGCGCGAAGCCCGTGCTCCGGTCAAGCTCATGCTGGACCGCAAAGCCGAAAACCTGGCCGTTGGCAACCGCCCCTCCAGCCATCAACAGTTGCATCTGGGGGCCAAAAAAGACGGCACACTTACGGCCATCGAAGTGATCAACTTCGGCACGCCGGGTATCGGCCATGGCGCCGGCGCGGGCGCGGCTTCGCGCCGGTTCTATCTCTGTCCCAATGTCAGCCAGCGCGATCATGATGTGGCGACCAATCTGGGCGCGGCCGCCGCGTTTCGCGCTCCCGGCTGGCCGCAGGGTGCCTTTGCGCTCGAGCAGGCTATGGATGAGCTGGCCGATCGGCTCCAGCTTGATCCGCTGGAGCTGCGCCGGAAAAATTACTGGGACAAGCCCTTCAAAGCCCTGCGGATCCAGTATGAAATCGGTGCTGACCGCTTCGGCTGGCATCGCCGTACCCAGGTCGCCGCCGCGAATCGCAACTCCGGACCGGTCAAGCGCGGCCTGGGCATGGCCACTTCCTGCTGGCCCACCTTCGGCCGTCCGCCCGCGCAGGCGCGCGTGGTGGTGCATCCGGACGGCGCTGTGGAAGTCACTGTCGGCTGCCAGGATATCGGCGGCGGCATGCGCATGATCGCAGCCCAGGTCACGGCGGAGGAATTTGGCCTGCGTCCGCATCAGGTGCGGGTGCATATCGGCGATACCCAGCCCGGCATCTATGGTCCGGCTTCGGGAGGTAGTGTGACCACCACGTCGGTGGCGCCCGCCATCCGCGCCGCCGCTTACGATGCCCGCCAGAAACTGCTTGCCGCCATTGCCCCACGGCTGGGCGCTGCGCCCGAATCACTCCATTTGCGCGCCGGTAAACTGCTGGGCGCGTCCCGCGCCCTGAGTTTCGCTTCCGCTTGCCGGCTGCTTCGCCACGCCACCATCAGCGTCGAAGCCGACCGCGCCCCAAACTACGAACCTCACCTCACCGAAATGTACGGCGCGCAGTTTGCGGAAGTGGAAGTGGATACCGGAACCGGACGCATCCGCGTGGTCAAAATCACTGCGGTGCACGATTGCGGGCGTTCCATGAACCGGTTGCTGGTGGAAAGCCAGGTCAACGGCGGCATTATTATGGGGCTCTCCTATGCGTTATTCGAAGGCCGCGTAGTGGATCACCCCACCGGCCATGTCATGAACCCCAGCCTCGATTTCTACAAACTGGCCGGCACCCGCGAAATTCCCGAACTCGATGTGGTTATTCTCGACGCCATTGATCCGCGGGGCAATAATCTCGACGTGAAAGGCATCGGAGAACCGGTGATTGTACCCACCGCTGCCGCCATCGGCAATGCGGTCGCGCACGCGCTGGGCGGCCTGCATATTCGCGAATTGCCCATGACGCCCGACCGCGTGCTGAATGCACTGGCCGCGGCCCGTACTTGAAAATGGAATGCAATCAGGATAATGACCATGAACCGCTTTGAATGGATGGAACCTGCGAGTCTGGAATCGGCCGTCCACGGCCTCGGCCCCCGGGCCAAACTGCTGGCCGGCGGCGTGGATCTGCTGGGCGAGATGAAAGATTATGTCGCCCAGCCCGAGCGCGTGGTGAATTTGAAAGCGGTTCCCGGCCTCAATGAAATCGAAATCGGCCCTCACGGTCTGCGCCTGGGCGCTCTGGTTACGCTCGATCGGCTGGCGGTTCATCCCCTGATTCGCCGCCGCTGGCGGGCCCTGGCCGAGGCGGCATCCAGCGTGGGTACACCACAGATACGCAACCAGGGAACGCTGGGCGGTAATCTCTGCCAGCGCCCGCGCTGTTGGTATTTCCGCAGCGAGCAGCACAAATGCCTGAAAAAAGGCGGTGACATCTGTTTCGCCGTCGCCGGGGAAAATAAATACCATGCCATCCTGGGCGGCGGGCCGGCATTTTATGCCCACCCCTCCGATCTGGCGCCCGCGCTGCTGGCCTTAAATGCCCAGGTAAGCATCGCCGGCCCCGGTCCAGGCGGTCGCGGCTTGCGTCTGCGTACTCTGCCGTTGGCCGAGTTTTACCGCACCCCTGCCCAGCGGCTGGTGGGGGGTGAAACTTTGTTATCAGATCAGGAAATTGTCACCGAGGTTCTGGTGCCTGAGCCGTTTGGCGACAGCACGTATCTGAAATTTCGCGAGCGGCCTTCCCATGACTGGGCTATGGCCGCCTGTGCCGCGCAGATTCAAATCGTCGCCGGCCATATCACCCGCGCCCAATTGGCGCTTGGCGGCGTGGCCACGATCCCATGGCTGGTTCCCGCCGCCGGCCAGGTGCTGGCGGGGCAACCTCTAAACCAGGCCGCGCTTGAAGCCGCCGCCCATGCTGCCGTCGCCGGCGCCCAGAGATCGGA
>JAKATS010000300.1 GCA_021818645.1 Acidobacteriota bacterium
GCAGCCAGGCGAGGCAGCGGCCATAGAGGGGAATGGCATCGGAAAAACGGTCTTGCCGGTACATCAGTCCGGCCATCCGCAGCAGAATATCGCGCCACTCCGGCAGCGATGTTTCCTCTTCCGCCAGAGCGTCCCGGTACACCAATTCCGCGCCGCTCCAACGGCCCAACTTCTCCCGGATTTCACCCAGGCGCGAGCGGCGGTGCAGAATCTCAGGACTCGGGCTTTCATAGCGCTCCAGGGCCAAAGACAAGGCACGGTTTTGGCAACTTTCTGACAGTTCCGGTTGTTGGAGGGTATCCGCCAGCCGGGCCATGCGATCCAGCCAGGGCAAGTACCAGATTGTGGTTACGGGCAAGGCATCGAGCATTGCCAGTCCACGCTGGTATGTTTCCAGTGCCGCCGCCCATTCCTGCTTCCGCTCCTGCCAAGTCCCTAAATGAAATAAAGTGAGGGCAATCTCTTCGTGAGGTTCAGCCAGATGCTTTTGCCGGAGATCGAGCGCCTGCGCCAGCCAGCGTCCGGCTGATTCCCGAGATTCAGGCGTCTCAATTTCCAGGGCTCGCAGTCCGAGTTGATCGAGGGTGCGGGCATAATCCAGCGCATCATAGGGCCCGATATCATACCAGCGCATTAAAGTCTGCAGCGTGCTTACAGCCTTCTGGGCGGACTGCTGCCCGGCCAGTTCCCGCGCGCCCGCCGCAATGCGCAAGAAAAGTCCGAGAGTGGGCAGGGGCAGGCGATTTTCAGGGGTTTCGAGTGGTTGCGTCCATTTTTCCAACTGCAGCCAGATTCGGCGCAGCAGGTCGCCCGCTTCGAGGTATTGCCCCGCCCGCAACGCCAGATGCAGCAGTTCCGCCAGACTCAATAATGCATGCGGTGTTTCGCGATCGGCATTGGCGGGTACGGCTTGACGCGCCAGCGCCAGGGCCTCATCATGCAGGCCCTGTTCTTCGTATCTCCGCAGCAGGGAATCAACGGCCTCTCTCGCAATTTCCTCGCTCCCGGCCTGGGTGCGAACGGATTCCAGCAATAAGCGCCAATATTGTTCGGCTTCGTGTCCGCGATCCAATAATTCACATAACCAGGCGATCTGGCGCAGCACCAAAAGGCGGATAGCGGGCGGCCAATGTCCGCACACGCCCGTTTGTAGCGCCGGCACGGCTAAATCCCAGGCCTGCTGAAATTCTCCCAGAGTGGCATGCATGGCGGCCAGACTCAGACGGTTATAAGCCGACTCGTCGCCGGCCTCCGGCGGGCAGATCGCCACTGCTTCTTCAAACATCTGCCGGGCACGTTCGATTTGATTCTGGCGGCAGCAAAGTTCCGCCCAGCCACGCAGGGCGCGGGCCAATTGCAACGGCCGGCCGGCCTCCCGCAGACGCGCGCAGGCGCGCTGCTGCAAGGCTTCCGCCTCCGCGAATTCTCCCTGTTCGGCCTTTATTTCCGCCAATTTCTGCAGAACATCCATGAAAGCCGGATGGTCCTGACGGCTGGTTTCCAACCGGGTCAGCGCCTGGCGCAGATAGTGTTCGGCTTCCGGCAGCCGGCCCTGGGCACGGCACATGCCGGCCAACCGCGTTAAACCGGGAATAGATTCGCCGCTCCCAACCGAACCGGGTTCAGCAGGAGCCATTCGTGGAGTTGCCATGTATTGAAACGGCAGACAGCAGTTTGTCACTGACCTGTAAACCGTTATCTGCGCATCATACCTGAATCCAAGGCAGAGCTAAGCTGTTTCCCTGAATTAAAAAGCGCCCATGCTCCGGCACCACCGAAATGTACCGAAACGGCGGGTTTGCAGGGGTTCTATCCAGGAATCATCAGCTTTTACCGGCTGCATCCCGGATGGCTGTCTTAGCTTCGCCGGCTTGTACCCGCGCACTTCTTTTTTGCAAAGCCCAGCCGGGCTTTTGCACTTGCCGGGCGCGGCCCAGCGCCAGCGCGCCCGTTTCCACCGTTTCCGTTACCACGCTGCCCGCTCCCACATAGGCATCCGCACCGATCTTCAATGGAGCCACTAAAGTGGCATTGCTGCCAATGAAGCTGCCGTCGCCGATCTCCGTCGGATGTTTCGCCTGGCCATCATAGTTGCAGGTAATCGTGCCGGCGCCGATATTAACTCCCGTGCCGATGGTGCTGTCTCCGAGATAAGCCAGATGGTTGGCTTTGCTGCCAGGTCCCAGACGGGTTTTTTTCAACTCCACGAAATTCCCGACATGCGCACCCGTTTCCACCCGCGCGCCTTCACGCAGCCGGGCAAAGGGGCCAATCCGCGCATCCCGCGCGACCCATGCGCCTATGCAGTGGCTGTAGGGAAAAATTTGCACCTCGTCTTCGAGATCGCAGTCTCGAAGAATGCTGCCTGCACCAATCCGGCAGCGATCGCCGATCCGGCAGGTTCCGAGAATTTGCGCACCCGGCTCGATGATGGTGTCACAGCCGATCCTGACTCCGTCATCAATGGCCACGCTATCGGGGTGGTAGATGGTCACGCCCGCATCCATCAGTTCCAGCCGTTTGCGACGCCGCAGCCGGAGGTCGGCTACAGCCAACTCACGCCGGTCGTTGACGCCCATAATCTCATCGGGATCGGACAATGCGAGAGTTTCGACGGGCTCACCGGCCTGAGCCAACAGCGCGATGACATCGGTCAGGTAATATTCACGGTGAGGATTGTCGCAGCCGATTTTTTCCAGCGCCGGCCAGAGTGCGGCGGCGCGAAAGGCATAAAAACCAGCATTGAGCTCGCGGATCGCGCGCTGCTCGGGCGTAGCCGATTTTTCTTCCACAATGCCCATGACCCGATTCGCAGCATCGCGCAGAATGCGTCCATAGGCCAAGGGCTGGCCGGGAATGGCAGTAGCCAGCACCGCCGCCG
>JAKATS010000308.1 GCA_021818645.1 Acidobacteriota bacterium
TTTGGATTTCACTTATATGCCTGCGGCATATGTGTCGCTCTCCTGGAAGATCCGTTCCAGATGCTTCTCCAGTGCTGTAACCCGCACTTCCAGAGCATAAATCTCCTCGTAGAGAGAATCGGCCAGTTGTCGGCCAAATCCGGTGAGAAGCGAGCTGGCCTCCTCTATGACTGCCGGGAGGGCTTGCCGCAGCCGGCTCAGATGAATCGGGATCACGATGCCGTATTCAGCCAGCAACCCGCGGATCTGATTGCTGAGCTTGGTGCGGCATGCGTCGTAACGGTCAGTTTTCCTGGGGATTCGATCATCCGTGTCTATCAATAGGGCGGTGCGGGAAATCTGGGCCTGACGGTCTCGGATAGCTATCCCAATAATCTGCATGCCGTGCGCGCGACCAACAGCCGCTTTCAGCCGGTGAGTGACACGGTCACTGGCAATGCGGGTATTCTGCTGAACCTGACTCTGGCCTATACCGGCGCCATGTTTTCGGCATGGGATTGGCGGACGCCGGCATCCCTCCGTCGCGGTCCCCCAGGAATCGGCCCGGATCTTCTTGAAGATTTCGAGAATGCCGGAGGCCGCGAGCGGGCGCTTCTCGGGCGGCACGCTTTCGAGCGGGTTGAAGCCGAGCGGCTGCCGGGCGTCAGGGACGTTGCAATAGATCAGGTCGGACGGCCGCTTAGCCTGGTGGGAAGCACGATACGCGCCCGCGTCCGCGGGGGTGTGCTCAACCGCTGGCAGAAAACGATCTTCCGGAAGGGCGAGAGGTGATCATATCACGGTCGAGAGCATTGAGGAGGTAATCGATGATAAAGCCTTTTTGTGCTCGGCGGGAAGCTGGATAGGATTAAATGATCCTGACAAGCTGATTCGCGATATTGATGCGGATCGGCTGGTCGAACTCAAAGAGAAGCCGTGACTAAACCGCCGAGTTGACGCTGGGTGCACGGCGAGTATGATAAATGCGGTTGTTTGAATTCGTTTGAAGGAGGTAATGGTGAAATCCAAGCATAAAGAATCCACGTCTGATTTAGCAGAACTTCTCAAGCCGTACCGCTCGGGCTGGGTGGCACTGTCGTCTGATGAACGCCGCGTGATCGCGGCAGGAGCTACGCTTAAGGAAACACGGGAAAAGGTAACGGAAGAGAACCAGCCGAATCCCGTATTTCTGAAACTGATTCCGCCAGAACGGGGGTATGTTCCTCCGCTGTGGTAACGTTCCCCTATCGGGCAGAGCCATCAATGCCCAGCCTGGCTCACCAAATCGCCTGATTTTCCCGTCGAATCGCATCAATCATGCACGAGGTTGTGGATAGGCGTGACGCTCATCAAGTAATTGTAGATGGCCGCCAGGTCGGCATCCGGTAGCCGTCCCAGATCCTGGTAGTTCATGGGCGGCAGCAGGGCGCGGCCTCTCGGGTCCACACCGGTACGCATGGTATGAATAAACTGCGCCAGCGTCCAGGTTCCAATGCCCGTCTGCTTGTCGGGGGTGATATTGCGTGACAGTGTCAACCCCCACGGCCCGCGCCAGGCGGTGAGCTGCGGGTTGCCGGTAACCACGCCGGGGATGGCGGGCGGCATGGGCGAACCGGGCTGGTAGCCCGCGAGCATATCGGCCATGTTCGGCTGGCCGTTGGCCAGCTTCGTGGTATGGCAGTCATTGCAGCCGCCGAGCAGCACCAGTTGCGAGCCCCATGCCGCCGAGGTGGCCGCAGCGGGCGTTGCCGCGGCCGGCAGCGGACGGATCAAATTCGCGCTGGCGGATTTTTGCCGCGCCATGTGGTAGCCGACGAGGCCGCCGAACAATATCAGAACGATCATCGCCAGACCGGTGAAGAGATGACGTGCCATTGCATCCTCCGCATCCGCCAACAGAATCTGATTAAGGGCGCACCGGGCCGCGTGCCACTGGCACGCATTCAATATCTTCCTCGCCTGCCTTTGGATCAAAATTTATGCTTTTGTTGCCAGCACTGCCGGTGAATGGCTGTTGACATCCAGCGTTTCCACCGTGCGGAATCCCGCCTGCTGCAGCCATTCGGTGTATTCGGCCAGCGTGTAGGTGCCCCCTTCTTCGGTGGCGAGCAGCATGTTGAGGGCGAAAAACAGCGGAAACTCCGGCCCCGTGCGCGTGTCGTTAGGCAGCATGTCCAGGATCGCGATCCGTCCGCCCGGCCGCAGCGCCAGGAAGAGCCGGCGGAACAGGTCGCGCGAGGATGTTTCGCCCTCCGAGTGCACAATGTTGCCGAGCAGGGCCAAATCGAACCGGTCCCGGCCAAAATCCACTTCCCTGAGGTTTCCCGGCAGGAACTCATAGCGCTTCTCCACGCCATGCTGGCGCAGATACTGGCGGGTCAGATCGAGCACGGTGGGGAAATCCTGGGCGACGAACCGCGCCTCGGGATCGGCTTCGCATACCGCGATGCCCCACACGCCCGAGCCGCAGGCGATGTCGATCCCGCGCAGTCCCTTGCGGCCCGCCGTCAATCGGCGCGCCAGCGTCTGCGCCTTGTCCCGGTTCTGTATATGCAGCGAGCGCACCAGCGTGGGAAAGAATTCCTCGGCCTTGTGCTGCTGGTTCACCGCCATCTGCGGCCGTCCCGTGCGCACCGAATCCGCCAGTTTCCCCCACATCTCCCACAGCCGGTTGGCTTCCCACATGTAGCCCAGATAGTCCGGGCTCTCCCGCACCAGATAGCGCTGGCTCAGCGGCGTCAGCGCATAGACGCCGGCTTGCTTGCGAAGCAGCCCAAGTCCGGTGAGGGCATCGAGCAGCATGGCGGACCCCCGGGGCGAACAGCCGGTATGCGCGGCCACGGCTGGGGCCGTTTGCTTGCCGGCGGCCAGGGCGGAAAAAAACTTCAACTGCAGCG
>JAKATS010000316.1 GCA_021818645.1 Acidobacteriota bacterium
CTGGCGCGCCCCGACCTGCCCGAGCATCAGCGCCAGATGCGCGAGCTGGGCCTGCAGCCGATTGAGCTGCTGGTGGTGAATCTTTATCCCTTCGTGGCCACCGCGAAAAAACCCGGGGTCGGCTTGGACGAACTCATCGAAAACATTGATATCGGGGGCCCCACCATGGTGCGCGCGGCGGCCAAAAACTTTGCCGCCGTGGCCGTTGTCACCGATCCCTCCGATTACTCCGAAGTCGCGGCGGAGTACGAAAAATCGGGCCAGCTGAGTCCGGCTACCCACTGGCGGCTGGCCAGAACCGCTTTCGAGCGCATTGCCGCCTACGACGCGGCCATCGCCTCGGCTCTGTCTGAGGTGCGGGAAACTGCTTCGGGCCTGGCTTATCAGCCGGCCGCCTTTCCTCCGGCCGCCGGTGGCTCGGCCGCATCCGACTTGCCCGTGCGCCTCACCCTCGATCTCCCGTGCCGCGCCTCCCTGCGCTATGGCGAAAATCCCCATCAATCCGCGGCGCTCTATGCCGCGCCCGATGCCGGTGGTCTGGCCGCCGGCGTCTGTCTGCAGGGCAAGGAGCTGTCTTACAACAACTGGGTGGATCTCGATGCCGCCTGGCAGCTGGCGCAGGAATTTTCCGCCCCGGCGATTGCCATTATCAAGCACACCAATCCCGCCGGCTGCGCCACCGCTCCGGAGCTGGCCGAAGCCTGGCGGCAGGCTCTCGCCTGCGATCCGGTCTCGGCCTTTGGCGGCGTGGTAGGCGTCAACCGCGTGCTTGACGAGGCCACCGCCGCGGAAATTCACAAACTGTTTGTTGAATGCATCGCCGCTCCCGGCTATACACCCGAAGCCCGCGCCGTCCTGGCCGGGAAAAAGCAGCTTCGCTTATTGCAAGTGGAATCGCCGGCCCGCGCCGGCTGGCAATTACGCTCCATCTCCGGCGGAGTGCTGGCCCAGACTCCGGATCAGGACGATGGAGCCCCCGCCTGGCGCCAGGTCACCCGGCGCGCGCCCACCGCGCAAGAAATGGCCGGCCTCGAATTCGGCTGGCGCGTGGCCGGCCACGTTAAAAGCAACGCCATCGTGATGGCGCGCGGCGGCCAGACCCTGGCCGTCGGCGCGGGCCAGATGAGCCGCGTGGATTCGGTCAAAATTGCGGGCATGAAAGCCCGCCTGCCGCTCGCCGGCGCCAGCCTGGCCAGCGACGCATTTTTCCCTTTTCCCGACGGCATTGAAGAGGCGGCAAAACTGGGCGTGACCGCTGTCGTCCAGCCCGGCGGCTCAGTCAAGGATCAGGATGTGATCGAAGTGTGCGACCGCCTCGGATTGGCCATGATGTTCACCGGCCGCCGCCATTTCCGCCATTAAAAGCCCGCGCAATGTTCTGATTGCTTGCGTAAGCACCATGGGCTCAACTATGGGTTTCTGCCGATAAACTTTCCCACGCCTCCACGCAAAACCTCGACCAGCTCTCCAGCTTATCCCGCAATGCCGGCTCACGCAGTTCGTCGGGCGTTCTCCAGCGCGGAGCCACAATCTTGGTTTCCCGCTTGCGCACGTCGCGGCGGCGCAGTTTCCAGATATGCACCACGCCGATATGCACCCTCCCGACCGGAAGCGAATCGTCGTTGATCAACCCGGCGATGCGGTCGGAAATCACGATATCGGGCTCAAAGATGAGTTCTTCATGCAGTTCTCGGCGCACCGCTTCGGCGTAAGCGGAAGGCCCGTGGGGCGTAAAAATGGTGGCGTCTTCGGCGGCAATATGGCCGCCCCAGCCAATCGAGTGCAGTTCCGCCAGCCGCGCTTCCCCGCCGCCGCGGCCGCGCTGGTAGGCCAGCAGCTCGCCTTCATGCTCCAGCAGCACATAGGGAATCACCTGTTTCCAGGCGGGGTCGTTTTCGGCCTCCGCCCGGCGCGGATAATGCCAGTAGCTGGGTTCGAGCAGAATCTCCAGCCACGCCTGCCCTCCCGGCCGGCAGCCCTGAAACCGTCCCGGAGCAAACAGGGTTTCGGCGCGCACTGCCAGCACGCGTTCCTCGGGTATCGCCATGCGTGTACACTATCAGTGCTCACGCGCGGAAGTCATCCGAAAAACCCTGGTTGGCGGTTTTTTCACAGCGGATCGCTGTGCGGAATATGCGGAATTAAATTATGGTGATTGGACTCACAGGCACCAACGGCGCCGGTAAAACCACGCTCGCCGATCATCTGGTCGAGCGCGGCTTTACCTATTTATCGCTTTCCGACGAGCTGCGGCGCGAACTGGAAGCGCAGAACCTGCCCGCCACCCGCGAAAATCTGATCCTCTGCGGCAACCGGCTGCGCCAGCAGTTCGGCCTGGCGGTCCTGGCCGAGCGCACCGCGGCCCGCATCCTGGCCGACCGCAACTATGTCGTGGATTCCATCCGCCATCCCGCCGAAATCGCCGCCCTGCGCCGCCTGCCGCATTTTCATCTTCTCCATCTCGATGCTCCGGTCGAGCTGCGCTATCAGCGCGTCCGCTCCCGCCAGGACGCGCGCACGCCCGCCAGCCTCGAGCAGTTTCAGGCGCTGGAAGCGCGGGAACAGGGCGCCACTCCGGAAGCTCAGAACCTGCGCGCCTGTGCCGCTCTGGCCGACGTCACCCTGGCAAATGACGGAGCCCGGGACGAGTTTCTGGCCCGCGCGGATGCGATCATCGCCCAATGGCTCTGCTCGGCCCCGCGCCCGGATTGGGATGAATACTTCATGCGCATTGCCCGCGTGGCGGCGACTCGCTCCAATTGCGTCAAACGCAAGGTCGCGGCCTTGATCGTCAAAGACCGCCGCATCATCTCCACCGGTTATAACGGCACCCCGCGCGGGGTGCGTAACTGCTGCGATGGCGGCTGCCC
>JAKATS010000217.1 GCA_021818645.1 Acidobacteriota bacterium
CACCCGGCAGGTTTCGCAAACCTCCGCAAAACCGGCATTTTCCGATAAAAATCCGTAGCCCGGGTGGATGGCATCCACGTTGGTAATTTCTGCGGCGCTGATTACGGCGGGAATATTCAGGTAACTGTCTGCCGAACGGTGCGGCCCGATGCATACGGCCTCATCGGCGAAGCGCACGTGCAAACTGTGGCGATCGGCTTCGGAATAGACCGCCACCGTGGCGATGCCCAGCTCTTTGCAGGCGCAGATGACGCGCAGCGCGATTTCGCCGCGGTTGGCGATAAGAATTTTTTTAAACATCGTGCGGATCAGGAGCCGGCTCAGGGCCGGATAGCAAACAAGGGCTGCCCATATTCTACCGGCTGCCCGGCCTTGACCAGCCGCCGGACTATGATGCCAGCGACTTCGGCCTCGATTTCATTCATCAGCTTCATGGCTTCCACGATGCACAGTACCTGCCCGGGCTGCACCCGGTCGCCTTCCTGTACAAACTCCGGCGCATCGGGCGCGGGCGCGGCATAAAAGGTTCCTACAATCGGCGAGCGCACATAGACCCAGCCTTCTTCCGGCGCGGCCGCCGGAGTTGCCGGCGTGGCTGGCGCGGGCGCAGGTACGGCCGGCGCGGGTGCGGCCGGACCGCTCCCTGCCGCAACCGTTGGCCCCGCCGGACCGGCCCCGCGCCGGATGCGTATGCGCAGATCGCCCTGTTCCAGCTCGAATTCCTCGACCTGTTTTTCGATCAGCGTGTCTATCAGCCGGCGGATCGAGTCAAAGTCCATCGGGGATGAAGTTTGGGGGTCGTTTTTGGGCAAGTTCAAAGCTCCAGCAATTCTTTGGGCGTGGGGGTCAGAATCTCGGCCCCGCTCGCGGTCACATGCACCATGTCTTCAATGCGCACTCCGCCCCAGCCGGGCAGGTAAACGCCAGGCTCTATGGTAATCACATTTCCCGCCTCCAGCACAGGCGGCGGCTGATCCCGGCGCATCCACTGGCCGAGCCGGGGGTTTTCGTGTATCTCCAGTCCCACCCCATGACCGGTGGAATGAACAAAGTACCGCAGGAGTTTGTGTTTGCGCAAGACCCGCCGCGCCGCTCCATCCACCACCGGCGTGGGCACGCCGGGCCGCACGGTATCCAGGGCTGCCAGTTGGGCCTCCAGCACAGCCCCGTATATCTCGCGCGCCTGGACCGGAACTCTGCCCACCCCTGCGGTACGGGTCATATCGCTGGCATAGCCTTCCAGCCAGACTCCGTAGTCGAGCACTACCAGATCTCCCTGTTTTAGCTCTTGCGCCGAAGCCCGGGCGTGGGGCAGCGCGCCGTGTGCCCCCGTAGCCACAATCGGTTCAAATGAACAGCCGTCGCCGCCCGACCGCCGCAGCTCAAACTCAATGCGGGCCGCTATGGCGCGTTCGCGGTTCCCAGGTTTGATCTCTCGCAGGATTCTGGGCCAGATGCTGGCCGCCAGTTGGGCCGCCTGGCGCAGGCGGGCAACTTCATCCGGAGTTTTTATGGCTCGCAGTTGTTCTACCCAGCCCGTGGTGGGATAAAGCCGGTTCTTCCATTCCTTGCCCCCCAGCGCCGCTGCCGCGGCCAGGGTCAGAGTGGGCGCCTCTACCCCGATGCGTCGCACCCGCGCCAGTTGATGCGCTGCTTCGGCATACAATCCGGCAGGGCCGGCAATATGAATCTGCGCGCCCTGCACTTCCAGACGCGCCTGTTCGCGGTAGCGGCCGTCGGTATAAAAATGCGCTTCTTCCGGTTGCACCACCAGCAGGCCCGCCGAACCGGTAAAGCCGGTCAGGTAGCGCAGGTTGGACAAATGCAGCAGCGCGAAAGCGCTGAGCTTCTCTCTCCGCATTCGTTCGCGGAATGCCGCCAGGCGTTTAGTGAATTCCATGCGCGGCTGCCTCGATGGATGCTTCCTGATTCCGCTGCGCGTATCGCGCCCGCACGTAATCTTCAAGAATGGTGATGAATTCATCCACCAGGCCTTCGCCGCGCAGCGTGCGCAGCAGCTTGCCATCTACATATACCGGCGCCTTGGGCTCTTCAAACGAACCCGGCAGCGAAATGCCGATATCGGCATGGCGCGATTCGCCGGGACCGTTGACCACGCAGCCCATCACCGCCACGCGCAGGTTTTCCACCCCCGCATAACGGCTTTTCCACACCGGCATCTGTTCGCGCAGATAACTTTGAATCTGCTCGGCCATGGACTGAAAAAAGGTGCTGGTGGTGCGGCCGCAGCCCGGGCAGGCGGTAACCTGAGGCGTAAATCTGCGCAGCTCCAGCGACTGCAGAATCTGCTGGCAAAGCCGCACTTCTTCGCAGCGGTCGCCCCCCGGGCGCGGTGTCAGCGATGCGCGGATCGTATCTCCAATCCCTTCATGCAGCAATATGCTGAGCGCGGCTGTGGTCGCCGCCACCCCTTTCAATCCCAGCCCGGCTTCGGTCAATCCCAGATGCAGCGGATAATCGCATGCCGACGCCAGTTGCCGGTACACCGTCAATAAATCGGGAACGCCCGACACTTTGGCGCTGAGCACGATATGATCATGCGGCAGTCCATACCGTTCGGCCGCCGCGGCCGAGCGCAGCGCCGATTGCACCAGCGCTTCGCGCAGCACATCACCGGCCGGGCTCGGCTCGGGCCGGCGTGCGTTTTCGTCCATCATGGCCGCCAGCAGCGCCTGATCCAGTGAGCCCCAGTTCACCCCGATGCGCACCGGCTTATCCTGCCGGCAGGCCACTTCGATCATGGCCCGGAAATTGGCGTCATCCTGGTTGCCTATGCCCACGTTGCCGGGATTAATGCGATATTTAGCCAGGATCTGTGCGCATTCCCGGTAGCGGGTGAGCAG
>JAKATS010000038.1 GCA_021818645.1 Acidobacteriota bacterium
AATCGCTTCCATCCGCGGCAGCCCGTCATAGCCGGTTTTCACCTGGGCCGCGCTGATGCCGTTAAAGGCGACATCGGGAAAATGCGCATAATACTTCGCCAGATCAGGAACAAAGGGATGGTGCAGGGTATAGATAAAAGGCGGCATCCCGGCAAACCGGGAAAATGCCAGGCCGGGAGCATTCTGCAAATGAATCAAGTCACAGTCTGAGGCCGCGTCATGACAGGCCCAGCTCGAATGGTTCAGATCTTTTAAACTGGCGTGCAGTTCGGTTGCCAGGGGCCATTCGCCGCGGGGATAAAGCCAGCGCATCTCAATCCCCGGCAGATGCGACTCGCCATTGGTGTAGATCACCGGCTCCAGTCCACAAACTTTCAATCCCAGCGCCAGATTGGTTAAAAACAGTTCGGTGCCGCCATAACGTGGAGGTGGTATGGGAATAAACGGAGGTGCGATGAGGGCTATGCGCATACCAATGCATCGGGCGAGTTTGAACTGCCCCAGACCACAACTTTTTCTCAGATAGTTATATGGACGCCGCGCCCCCTCTTTCGGCTGCTTTATGGAAAATTAAATTCAGCGCAGGGCGATAGCAAGGGGGCTCACCAGCTGCTGTACGGTGTGCCTTCCAATGACGTTTGCTGGCTTCCGCTATGCACATCCACAATGCCCGGTTGCTGCTGGCTCAGGCTCATAATCGAATCATCCGTCACCGGAACCCAGGTGCTGGACGAGCGGGTGAACGGATCCACCGGCAGTTGGCGCAGATATCCCGCCGTGACCAGATCCTGCAGCGTCTGCGGCGCGGCTTGTTTGTCGAGCGTGTACTGGCCGATTAGGGTGCGCATCTGATACAGGTCGTCCCGCAGCACCGCTTCGCGGGCGTGAATAATGGTCGTGCGGTAAATCGGCGCGGCAATAGCCAGCAGGATGGTCAGAATGGCGATGACCACCATTAATTCCACCAGCGTGAAACCGCGGCCGCCGCGCGTCCGCATCCGGTGATTCAAATGAGTCAATCGAAGCATGAAAAATTCCGTCTTTCACCCACTTTACCAATCTTTATAGGGCGTGCCGTCGAGGGCGGTGCCGTTGCTGCGGGTATAGACGTCAAACACATCCTGTCCACCCCAGCTGCTGGAATGCGGTGAATCCTGATCCGAGCGCAGACCCCAGTCATAAGAGTCGGTCATGGGATCCTTGGGGATTTTTCGCAGAAAGCGCATGCGTTTGCCGTTCACATCCACCCCGCGCACCAGGGTTTCGAGCGTGGGCGGGTAGCCATCGCTGCCCAGCTTGATGCGAAATGCGCCGGTATCAGCGGCATTTTTGTAACGATCAATGGCCCGCCGCATTTCATGCAGATCGTGGCGCAGCCGTTTTTCTTTATCCCGCTTGACCACCACCCGGGTCAGGGGCAGCGCCATGCTGGTCAAAACCAGAAGAATCGCCGTGGCGACGATCAATTCCACCAGGGTCATGCCTGGGCTCTGGCGGCGTGTGCGCGGTGGTTGCAACCCCGGGCAAAGCATATTGAATTCCAGCCACACTGCTGATTTCTATTGTAGGACATCTGCGCGCCGGTCAATGGGCGCCGGCGCACATGGGCGCGATTCCCTGCAGCGCCGGCGGGCATTTTCATTTACCCTGAAAGACGGGCTTGACGCCCATTCCGCTCATGACAGCCCATGCGTTTACCTTTGAAAATTGAAAAACCAGGATCGAATGGGAAAGCCGGGCCAGGTAATTTCGATGGCAATTGCACCAGAAAAGCCCGCCGGGTCCCGGCTTTCCCGCCTGCTGCAACGCTGAGGCGAAGGGAGAAGCGAGCAGAGCAAGGCGTAAGGAGTGAGCCAAGCGGAGCGTACAGGGGCGTACGTGAAGATTGGCGAGCGACGGCAACGCAGCGATGCGATGCTTACCCCTTCGTATAATCCGTATGCCCGCACGCACCGCCAAAACCCGCCCCGCCGCGCCGGCCGCCCGCGACTTGCCGTTGCGCCGTGAGGTCAGCCTGCTGGGCCGCGCCCTGGGGCAGATCATACAGGAACAGGAAGGGCCGGAAGCCCTGGCCCTGGAAGAGGAAATTCGGAAAATATGCAAGCAGTTGCGCGAGCAGCCGCCCGCGGCGGAGGCAGCCCGCCTGGAAGCCCGGCTCACGTCCCGCATGGCCGGGCTCAGCGGAGAAGACGCGGCCCGCATCGCCCGCGCCTTCAGCATCTACTTTCAATTGGTGAACGTTGCCGAACAGCGGCAGCGCATCCGGCGCCGCCGCGCGCGCCAGCGCGATGGCCGGGCGCAACCCGGCTCGCTGGCCGAAACCATCCTGTTTTTGCGTGACCAGGGCTGCTCCGCGCAGGCGGCCGCGCAGCTGTTGCAGTCGCTGCAGCTGGAACTGGTGCTGACCGCGCATCCGACCCAGGCCCTGCGGCGCAGCGTGCTGCACCGGCTGGATGAAATCGGCCGCCTGCTCGAGCGGCGGGAAACCACCTTGATGACCCCGCCCGAACTGGAGGAATGGCAGGCGCAGTTGCTGCAGCAGGTCGAAACCCTCTGGTTGACCGACGCCAACCGCGGCGAACGCCTGGGCGTGCTCGATGAGGTGCGCGGCACACTTTATTACTTTGAAGATATTTTTTTCTCTGTCCTGCCCCGCCTGGCGGCGTCTTTGCAGGCTGCCTGGCGGGCCGCCTATCCCCATGAGAGTCCGCCTGAATGCGGCCAATGGCTGAGCTTTGGCTCCTGGGTGGGCGGCGACGCCGACGGCAACCCCCATGTCAATGCCGAAACCGTGCGCGCCACGGCGGAACTGCACCAGAAAATTCTGCGCGAGTTTTATATCCGCCAATTGGATACGCTCTT
>JAKATS010000012.1 GCA_021818645.1 Acidobacteriota bacterium
AGGAAAAAGTAGTTTGCCGCTTTCGCGCAGATTATAGACCCAGCCGCGCAGATACACGACTTCGCCCGCGTGCTCGCCCAACCGGGCGATGGTGGCTAATGGAGGTGAGTTCTGAGCCTGATCTTCCGTCTTCACTTCTTCCCTGAATGCGCCATGGTCAGACAGAAAGCCACGGCATTATTGGGGTTGAGCGCAGTGCTGCTGATTTCCACATTGCGGATAATGCCTTTTTTATCAATCACGAAGGTGGTGCGGCGGGCCAGTTCATAGCTCACGCCCTTGATATGAGCTTTTTTCAGGAGCACGCCATAGCGGCGTTCCACGCGGCCATCGGGATCGCTGAGAAGCGGGAATTTGACCCCGATCTGTTTGGCAAAAGCGGCGTTGGCGGCAGGTGAATCCATGCTCATGCCGAGCACGACCGTATGCTGTGACTTCAGTTTCGCGCTATCAGACTGATAGCCCTGGAGTTCGCTTTTTCAACCCGGGGTGAAGGCCAGCACATAGATGGCCAGCACCACATTATCCTTGCCGCGGAACTGGGCGAGCGAAACCGGATCCCATTGATCACTGAGCAGGCGGAAATTGGGGGCATGATCGCCGGGCTTAAGCTGAGTTTGCGCCATGGCCGGCATCTGCGCCGCCACGGATGCGGCCAGTGCCCAACCAGACAGCACGGTCAGGACTGCAGCAAGGTAAGAACGAGAATTGGAACGCATGTGCAACCCGCCTTTCTATTTTGGTTTTTTGGCGAAGCCACGAATCACGAAATGAACGAGAGCTTTAATCTGTCTAGGCGTAAGCTGGCCCTGAAAAGGCGGCATCCGCCCGGCGCCCAGCTTTCCGTGGGCGATGGCGGCCTCGAGCTGGGCGTCGGTGTGGCTGGTCTGCCATTTTGGATCGGTAAAATTGGGGGTGTGAATGGCGGGAAAACCCTTGCCATTGGCGCCGTGGCACATGGAGCAGGTTTCCATGAACTGCTCGTGCGCGGCCCGCGCGGCATGGTTTTTACCCGTATGCGCGGCGAAGAGGCAGCCCGAGACGAGGAAAAACAAACAACCGGCCATCAGCGTTTTTACATTCATAGCCTTGACGCTCATTGTAAGGCAAACCGGGATTTTTACCGGGATTATTTCCGCATTGTGATTTCTTCCGCTCGCAGCAAATTATCCCAAAGGCTTTCATAGCCGGTCCAGATCGCTTTGCCGCTGCTGGCCAGGTGCAGTTCGGGGACATAGAGTTTTCCGTGCCCCCAGGTGCAGACATATTCGCAATATGGAGCGCCACCTAGCAGCACGGAACTGTAGATGCCCTCGGCCTGGGGCAAGCGCAGTCGCCGGATGCAGACTCGGCAGCGAAATTTCTGGTCCCACAGCGCCAGGCGCAGCAATAAATATATGGCTAGTCCACCGAGCGCCATGCCCAGCGTATAAGGCCAATCCGTACCCAACCGGGACCAGTTGGCCAGCAAGTGGCTGGGTGCGGGCATCAGCCGGCCAACCAGCCAGCCCAATCCCCATGCCAAGTTACCGACGACCAGGATTTTCCCCAACAACAGGGCCCAGTACTTCCAGGTCCAGAACTGCCAGAATTTTCGACCCATGACTACCCGCTTGGTTTCACTATAGCCGCAATGCCGAGCGGCATGAAGTGGAGATGCGAACCGGGGCGAATCAGCCGGGGTATGGTTCGCCGGGGTGTACGATGCGGATAAAGTGATCGGTAAAGCGGAAATGGGCGCCCGGGAGCCGGGTTTTTGGCATATGGCAGGTGACGCAATCATGCCGGGACACCGGACAGGCGCGGCCGGGTTTGGCGAGAGTGGGAAGCCGGCCCTGGGTGACATGGCAGGCCAGGCATTTGGAGTCATACCAGGCCGGATTGGCATGCACCAGATGATGAGGATTGTGGCAGGCCAGGCAGCCGATGCGGCGATCGGCCGGGTTCCAGCAGCGGCTCAGGGTCAGACGGTAGGGCTGAAACCGCAGATCGACCACGCCCAGGATCTGCATTCTGAAAACCATGCCTGGG
Source organism: Acidobacteriota bacterium (assembly GCA_021818645.1). Classification (GTDB taxonomy): domain Bacteria; phylum Acidobacteriota; class Terriglobia; order Terriglobales; family SCQP01; genus JAKAZV01. Next base: position 2,032 of record JAKATS010000012.1, read on the forward strand.
GTGCGATGACAAGAGCCGCAGAATTCCACCTGACCATTGGAAGAAAGGCGGCCGGGATCATAAATGTGCAAGTGGGAAAAACTTCCCGCGCGCATGGCGGCCACGTGGGCCGAACCCGGGCCGTGGCATTCCTCGCAGGTTACTCCCGGCTGAGCCTGCTCAGGATAAAACTGGCGGGCCAGATAGCTGCCGGTGGTGTGACAGACAAAACATTTCCGCGTGTCAGCAGGAGAAAGCCTGCGGCCCAGCGCGCCCGGCAGGGAAGCGGGCAGGGGAATATCGCCCATGGTGGTATCGAGACCGGCGATGCGAGGGTAATAGGAGATGCGGCTTTCGTAGAAATGACCTTTATTTTTGTAAATATAGGTCTGAGCTTCGACGTTGTCGCCAAACGCCCAGAGCAGCCGGCGGGCATAGGTTAAATTGTGCGCGGCATCACTATAAATTTCGCCCTGAGGCGTGGACTGGAACTGAAAAATTTTCCCGTCATACATCAGGCGCAAAACCGGATAACGCCGCCATAACCCGACCGCTTGCGGGCTTTTTCCGGCCAGCCCCATGGGAGTGAGAAGCTGCGAAGCCTCGTTCTGATGGCATTGAATGCAGACCTGGGCGCCGACATAATGCAGGTCGGGCGGGCCGCCGAATTTGGGCCGCCAATCAGCGGGGAAGTCATGTGTTGCGGGCGCGGGCTGCGAAGATGACGGGGCTCGCGCCGCGAGCGCCAGGACAGCGGAAAGTAGAAACAACGACAACAGCCGGATGCGGTGGTGTAGGAACGGGAAGCTGGATGGAAGTTGTATTTTCAACCGTCTGACCTGACTCAAC
>JAKATS010000014.1 GCA_021818645.1 Acidobacteriota bacterium
GGCGGGCAAAAGGCGCTGATCCAGCAGCCGGACGCCTTCTTGCGTCCATTCCAGGGTGGGAATCATGCCTGCGCCTCCAGCCAGGCGCGGATTTCGCCGGCCTGGTAAAGCGCGCTGAAGGGGCAGGGCCGCTGCAGGGTCAGCCGCCATAAGGATTCCAGATTGGCCCGCCCCCCGGCTTCTTCGCGCTCCACCAGGCAGAGCACGGCGACGACCTCGAGCTGCGCTTCCCAGGCGGCGGTGACGGCCTGTATGGTCGAGGCCGCCGTGGTACAGACGTCATCCACGATTGCGACCCGCATGCCGGGCCGGGCTTCGCCTTCGATTTTGCGCCCGGCGCCATGCTTTTTTTCGCTCTTGCGCACCAGGAAGGCGTTCAACGGCGCCGGGCTCAGCGCGGATTGCACGCTGATGCTGGAAACAATCGGATCGGCGCCCAGCGTCAGCCCGCCCACGGCCTCGGGCAGTTGCGGCAGCCGGCTCAGCGCATGCAGAAAGAGCTGGCCGGTGAGCCAGCCGCCGCGGGCGTGCAGCGTGGTCAGCCGGCAGTCCACATAATAGCTGCTGGTGGCGCCGGAGCTGAGCACAAACTCGCCCAGGCGGAACGACCGCCGGGCCAGCAGTTCGAGCAGCTCCTGGCGCAGCTCGGCATAGTTTCCGGACGCGGTTTCAGTGGATGCCATGAAAATTATGAAAGCCTTTGGACTGGATAAACAGCATCACGAACAGCACTCCATTATAGGTGGCATGCACCAGGGTTGAGGCGATGAGCGAATCGGTCCAGGCCCGCACCGCGGTCAGAATGATCCCCACCAGGCTGAGCACCAAGACCGGGCCCCAGGCCCCGGCGAGCTGGCTGGAATGCATCAGCCCGAACAGCACCCCGGTGATGAGGATGGACAATAGTTCCGGCGCATGCAGCCGGGCCAGCAGGCGAAACCCGGCGGCCATCAGGCGCACCCACCAGACGGCGCCGGCGGCCAGGATCATCGCCCCCAACAGTATCCATTCTTCCATCCGGCCGGCGGGCACATGCTGCACCTGCTGGGCCAGATAACGAAACGCCACGCCCAGCCCCACCACCGCCGCCAGCACGTAAAAATACGGCAGCCAGCGCCGCGCCTCTTCCCGCGTCATGCCTTCGGAAAAGCTGCGGCGCAGGCTGGGATAGATCAGGCCGCGAAAGAAAAATTCTTCCAGCACGGGCGCTAGAATCACCCCATAGACAGCCAGGACCCAGGCCGTATGCGGCGTGAACATGCGGTCCATGGGCACGTGTTTGGGCGCGTGCACCAGCGGCTCCAGCACCTGCGCCAGAAACGAAAGCCCCACCCCGGCGGCGACGATCAGCAGCATTTTCCGCCCCGGCAGGACGCGCCAGCGCACCGCGGGACCCAGCGCAGCCTGATATTTGCGGTGCAGCAGCAGACCGCAAAAACCGACCCCGGCGGCAAAGCCCAACCCCTGCATCACGATCATGAGATTGATATTGGCGCTTGTGGCCAGCAGCGGAATACGAAGCGTGCCGGGCGCCGTCAGCCCATGGGCAATCATCCAGATCAGCTCGGCGCCCAGCATCAGGATCAGGGTGATCAGCAGCGTGACCCCGATGATGAGCGCCACATCCGTTCCGCTCCAGACCGGATTGCGCGGCGGTGCGGCGGGCGAGGGTTCCGGCTGCCACTGAGCCGGACTCCATTCCGGTTCCGGCAGCCGCGGAGTTTGAGGATCTTCAGGGGTCAAATCGGGTTCTCGCGAGTGAATCGGTGCAAATATCTAGTGGAACATATTGCCGGCGAAGAGGAAAGCGCGGCTCAGGGGTGGTCTGATACAAAGAAATCGGCGGAGCTGCCATGGACTTACATTTTCAATTCCGCCTGCAGCGCCTTTCCGGTATGGCTGGCCGCGCAGGCGGCAATCGCTTCGGGTGGACCGGCGGCCACGATTTCGCCGCCCGCGTCGCCGCCTTCCGGACCCAGATCCAGGACCCAATCGGCGGATTTAATCACGTCCAGATTGTGCTCGATCACGATCACGGTATTGCCCAGCGACACCAGCCGGTCGAGCAGGGCGATCAGGCGCCGCACGTCTTCAAAATGCAGGCCGGTCGTGGGCTCATCGAGCAGATAGACGGTGCGGCCGGTCTGGCGCCGGCTCAGTTCGCGGGCGAGCTTGATCCGCTGGGCTTCGCCGCCCGAAAGCGTAACCGCGGGCTGGCCCAGCCGCAGATACCCCAGGCCGACCTCCATCAGGGTTTCCAGCTTGCCGTAAATGCGGGGCAGGTCGCGCATGGGCGCGAGCATTTCTTCCACCGTGGCATGGAGCACGTCGGCGATGGAAAGCCCGTGGAAGCGCACCGCCAGGGTTTCCTGGTTATAGCGGCGGCCCCGGCAGACGTCGCAGGGCACGCGGGCATCGGGCAGAAAATTCATTTCAATGCGCCGCTCGCCCTCGCCGCGGCAGGCCTCGCAGCGGCCGCCCTGCAGATTGAAGCTGAAGCGGCCGGGCGTGTAGCCGCGCACCCGCGCCTCGGGCAGCAGGGCGAACAGCTCGCGAATCGGGGTAAACAGGCCGGTGTACGTGGCCGGGTTCGAGCGCGGGGTGCGGCCGATGGGCGACTGATCAATGCGTATGGCTTTGTCGAGCCGCTCGGCGCCTTCCAGCCGGTCCATGCGGCCGGCCGGCCGCGGGGAATGATATAAATGCCGCGCCAGCGCGGAGTACAAAAGATCGTTGATCAGCGTGCTTTTGCCCGAACCGCTGACGCCGGTGACCACGATCAGGCGCCCCAGCGGAAATTCAGCAGTCAGATTTTTCAAATTGTGCTCGCGGGCGCCGTGCAGTCG
>JAKATS010000270.1 GCA_021818645.1 Acidobacteriota bacterium
GGGTGCGCGGGATCGAGCGCGTATTTTGACAATTCCGGGTTCCGGTAAATAGCCCGCGCGGCTTCAAACCGGATCTGGTTATCAAATGGCGACAGCGGCGCCACTTTGAGATGGTCAATCACGCCTTTCACGCCGGTGGTGTCGGCCACAATGTCCAGCGCCGAATCCCGGCTCGGATAATCCACCACCTGGCCGGAAAGTGTCACCACACCGTTTTTGACTTTAGTACTAATGCCATTAAAGATCTGCCCCATGCCAATCCGACTGTAAACCAGCCGCTGGTCAATGGTCTTCTGCAGTTTGGCATCCGGCACATATGGCGCCCGGACCGCGATATGGTCAATGACGCCGTTGACCGAGCTGACCTGTCGGGCAATATGGTTCGCCTCTAAAAATGCCCGGTAATTGGGCACGTTGCCGCTCAGCGTGACCACCCGGTCGCTGGTCCGAGCATGCAGTCCGCGCAGATGCGTGTGTTTCGCGTATTTTTTATTCAGGTACGAGCTGATCTGCGCGTCCAAGGCTTTCAGCGAGGTCGAGCGCGGGTTGCTGATGCGGGCCGCCGGCGCGTTCATCGCCGCCAGTGCAACCCCGCTGCCCAGGCTCAATCCGGCCGTCAGCATGGCGGTCATGAGATAGCGTGACTTCCGGCTCTGTGTGGTTTTCATGGCCAGTCCTCCGTGTTTTCTTACTGCGGGGTGGAATTACTTACACTCTTTCGACGCCCGGGCTTCTTGGCTGGTTGCAATTTCCCGGGTTTCAATGCCGCAGACGTGTCCGCTGGATGAATATGTGTGTGGAATCCCGATGTTCAATAATATAAAAACCCATGAGGATACCTGCATTTTTCGCCGCTGACTGCGTTCTTAAGCTCATCAGCTCCGACAAACCAGCGAGCAATAGATTTCTTCCAGCCGCCGCGCCGAATCCCGCCAGCTGAACTGCATGACTTGCGCCAGCCCCGCCGCCCGCAGCTTCTGTCGTAGTGTTTCATCCAGCAGGCATTGCCGCAATCCGCGGTGAATATCAAACACATTTTCCGGGTTCACCAGAACCGCCGCCTGCTGCATCACTTCCGGCAGCGAGGCGCTGTTCGAGGCCACCACCGGCGTGCCCTGCGCCATGGCCTCGAGCGGCGGCAACCCGAAGCCTTCATGCAGGGAAGGGAAGGCGAAGACCGCCGCCTCGGCATACAGCGCCCGCAGCGTCTCCCGGGGCACAAAGCCGAGAAACCGCACCTCCGACCGCATGCGGCTGCGAATCACCGTCCGCCGCAGCCCCGGGTGGCGCGAGGGTTCGTCGCCGATCACCACCAGTTTGAGCGTTTCCCAGCGCGTGCCCGCCAGCCCTGCTTTCAGTGCCGCGAAAGCTTCAATCAGCCGGCCGATATTTTTATGCGGCTGCACGCTGCCGGCATACAGCACAAAGGGAGTGTCCAGCGCATACCGCGCCGCCGCCTGCGCCCGTTCCTCTCCGCTCGCCGGCCGCCGCAGTTCTTCGTCAATCGCGTTTTTGACGACTTGGATATGGGCGAAGGGCACCCGGAACTGGCGCATGATGTCGCGCCGCGTGGATTCGGAAACCGCCACAATGCGTGCCGCCCGGTGCAAGCTGCGCCTCACCAGCCGCCGCCGCAATCCCCATCCGCGGCTCCGGCCCGCCGCCTGCGGCAGCACAAACTCCACCAGATCATGCACCGTCACCAGATACGGGCAGGGCAGCCACAGCGGCACCCATTCATGATGCGGCACATGCAGCAGGTTCGCGCCCAGCTGCCGCAGCCGCCACGGCAGCCGCAGCAGATTGCTCGGCGCGGCTTCGCTCGTCTCCATTTCAATGCCGCGAAAATGGTCGGGCAGCTGCGGCCACTGGCGCAGATCGTCCCGGCTGCCCAGGAGCGCGTAGTGCAGCCGCGGCGGCAATTCCATCAGCCCGCGGACGGTGTTGCGAATGTGGGTGCCGAAGCCAAAGTGGTCTATCCGCCGTACGTCCATGGCCACCAGCGGCATCGCCGCCCCGCTCAGGCGGGATATCCGGTCCGGCGGCAAAGCGGTTTCCGTGGCCATGCGATTTTAAACTGCGCTTCTGCTGAGGCGGTCACGCCAGGCAGGCGGCGGCTTCCCGCCGTTCGCGATATAAAGGAAACGCCTCGGCCAGCTCTTTTACCTGCCGCCGTACTTCCGCCAGCGCGCTCGCCTCTTGCGGAGCCCGCAGTACCCGCGCGATCAGCCCGGCAATGGTGGCCATCTCTTTTTCACCCATCCCGCGCGTGGTCAGTGCCGGCGTGCCCAGCCGGATGCCGCTCGGGTTCATGGGCGGATGCGGGTCGAACGGAATGGCGTTTTTATTCACCGTGATATGAGCCGCATGCAGCGCCGTCTCCGCTTCCTTGCCCCGCAGCCCCGCCGCGGTCACGTCCAGCAGAAATAAATGCGTATCGGTGCCGCGCGAAATAATGCGGAACCCCTCCTGCCGCAGACCCTCCGCCAGCGTTTTCGCGTTGGCCACCACCTGCCGCGCATAGCCGCGGAACTCCGGCTGGCCGGCTTCATGAAAGCAGACCGCCTTGGCCGCGATGATGTGCATCAGCGGACCGCCCTGCTTGCCCGGAAACACGGTCTTGTCAATCGCCGCCGCCAGTTCCTTCCGGCACAGGATCATGCCCGACCGCGGACCCCGCAGCGTCTTATGCGTAGTCGAGGTCACGATGTCGGCGTGCGGCACCGGACTGGGGTGAACTCCGCCCGCCACCAGCCCGGCGAAATGCGCCATGTCCACCATCAACCGGGCGCCCACCTCGTCGGCGGCCGCCCGCAGCCGGGCAAAATCAATCACCC
>JAKATS010000136.1 GCA_021818645.1 Acidobacteriota bacterium
CGGGAGTGAGCCGGAAATATGCGATTCCCCTGCTGGAGCACCTGGACCGCATGCGGGTGACGCGGCGGGCGGGCGATGCGCGGGAACTTTTATAGCTATTGCGGCGGCAGGGCGGCCGGCTCGGGAATATGATGAGCGATCATATCGCGCACAATGGCGCGCACGCGCGGCGCAAACGTACCATGCGGCGCCAAGCGCAGATAGGTTTCAAATTCACCGCGCGCAGCGGGGAAATTGTGCCGCTTGATGTCCAGATTGGCCAATAGTACATGCAATGGGGGCAAGGCAGCGCCGGCGGGTGAATGTTCCGCGCGGTGCATAAAAGTTTCCGCTTGTGCCCAGTGATGGCCGCCGTATTCTGCTCGGCCCAGCTCCCAGTCGTATTGCCAATATCCGGCGCCGGAAACCGAGTGCAACCGCCGCAAAGCGCGGCGCCAATGACGATGATCGTTATCGAGCCGGGCCAGGCTGATCGCCGCAGGTGCCAGTTTGGGGTTCAGCTGCAGTGCTTTACGCCATTGCGCCCGGGCACGGCCGGCGTGATGCAGCAGAAAATACACATTGCCCAGATCTATATACCCGGCGGCAAATTCCGGCGCCGCAGCGACGGCTTGCTGCAGATCGCGCAGCGCCGCTTTGGGATGCCCCTGAGCCAGCTGGCGCTGCCCGGCCTGATAGGCGCGCTTGGCCTTGGCGACGAGTGAATAGCGGCCCAGGGAACGAACCGGCGCATGCCCGTGAAAGGCCCGATGGAGGTTGAGATTCACAATGCTCTCCATCCCGAAGCTGCCCACATTCACGGATTTTTGCGCAGTCCGATAACCATGCAGGCTGACTCTGACCTCAAAAGTCGCATGCCCCAGGCCGTTAAAGCTGAAGTGCCCTTCACTGTCGGTAATGGTGGAAGCAAGCTGATCGCCGGTGTCGGAAAGCAATTCCACTTGGGCGCCCACGGCTGGCACCCCGCCGGCCCAAACCCGGCCAACCAGGGAGTGATCCTGCTGATTCGCCGGACTCATCTGCGCGAGTACCGGGAGGGACAAAAGGCAGACTGCAATCAGGCCGGCGAAAATGGCAAGCGGCACAGCCGCTTTTTTGCCGGCAAGTGGAGGGGGCACTATTCTTGCTTCGCCGTTCCCGTGTCCGGTCTCGGTGGACAAAGGAGGGGCCGTTCCTAAAGCCCCATCCCGTTTCGCGGGACGGGAGCCCCGGGCCTGCGATCTCGCATAACTCCGCAACAACTCGACCGGTGCGCCGGGATGCCGACTGATTCGCCTACCGCCGACTGTACTGGAATGTATGCGCATCCTGCCGCATAGGATGCGCCAAACGGGCGGAATGGTCAAACTAATGAACCAATGGCGCCAGTGCGACCGCGGCCAAGCCGGCTACAAAGCAGACAAACATCCAGGCCAGCAGCCGTTGCGAACGCCGGGGTGCGCCGGCAAATTCGCGCCAGATAAAGACACCCCAGATGGCGGAAACCATCGTCGCCCCCTGGCCAATGGCATAAGAAACAGCAGGGCCGATGAGATGAGCGTGGCCAGCCACAAAATTGAAGACGCCACCGGTCATCCAGATCAACCCGCCCAGCCATCCGGCCGCATGGGTGCCCAGGCTGCCCTGGCCATATGCGGCCCACCGCAGCGGCGGCGCGCCGTCGAGAGGCCGGCGCATTAAATAATAATTGGCCGGCAGGCTTGAAAGCGCCACGCCGATGGCAAAAACCCATGCCACGCTGTAGGGACCCAGACTGTGGGCGCCGGTCATGGCCTTGCCCACCAGGGGATAAAACAACCCCATGACTACGCCGCAGGCCAGGCTGATCACGATGCCCCGCGTGCTGATTTGACGCGATCCGGCTTCACGGCCGCGGTAAGCCATGGCATCGAAGAGGATGGCCAAAATGACCAGCGCCACGCCGCCAAACAACAGCGCCGGATTGCCGCGCGGCAGCAGGACGTAATTCAACAGCACCCCCATCACCAGAGCCAGCCCGATGCCGATGGGGAAAGCCACGGCCAGGCCGGCGATTTCGATAGCCGCGACCAGCAGCAGATTGGCGATATTAAAAAGCGCGCCTCCGGCCAGCGCCCAGAGCATATGGGAGTGATCCGCCGTGGCCAGATTATGCCAGAACGAAGCCGGCCCGCCATTCCGCAAGCCCAGGGTCAGACCCCATACCAACGCGCCGGCCAGCATGCCGAGCGTGTAATCCCAGTAGAGAAGCTGAAATCGCCAGTTGCGGGTGAACTTTACGGAGTTCCCCCATGAACCCCAGCAGATCATGCTGGTGAGCATGAAGAGTAACGCCGCGAAATAGGCCTGGGGCTGGTACATTCTGGTAAGGTCGAAAAGAAGCGGCGACAGGCGTTCTCAGCCGCGCAGCCAACTTCATGTCTCGCCAGGTGATGCTGGTTTAACGAACCATTCCGGCTTCAATTGTGAGCTGAAAGCAACGATCATAGACTGAAAAGTCAAAAAGATGCAAGCAGACCTGAAAAGGACTCGGCACGAGGTTGCATTCAATGAGTCCGCCCAAGTCATCATGGCTTCAACTAATGCCTGGCGCGGACCCCGCAACAGGCAGGATCAAAAATGAAAGATTGAAATGATGCGATCCTTCTGGACAAAACTGCGGCAGACTCTGGAGATGATCAAGTTCGAGCACTCGATCTTCGCCCTGCCGTTTGCAATGATTGCGGCGCTGCTGGCGGCCCATGGCTGGCCGGGCGGATGGCAACTGGGCTGGATCGTGGCGGCCATGGTGGGAGCACGCAGCGCGGCCATGACGTTTAACCGCATCGTGGACCGCGATACC
>JAKATS010000313.1 GCA_021818645.1 Acidobacteriota bacterium
GCCGGCGGCCGCGCCGGCCCCCACCTTGACCACATCCATCAAGCCAAACCCGCCGAAATGGGCCGGGTTCTTTTTGGCGCGATGCTTCAGGCTGGGCCGCGTCAGCGCGGGATTGGACTTGCGCTTTTTCGTGCGTCCTTTGTTTGCGTTTTTTCCATTCATTGCCAAGATCAACTCACCTCCTCCCAGGGGATTTTTCGCGGCGCGCTTTTTGGCGCGCCGAGGGCCCGATTCCCGCGGGCCAGGATTCACAACTCGAATTTTTTGCAGTTTCGGCATTGCATTGCCTTTCAAAAACAAAACCCGGCCCGATCGCCTTGCTCGGGCGATCCGCGGCCGGGGGACTGGTTTCTGGTTTGGCGGGACCTAGGCCCGGTTCGTAGCGATCCTGGCGATCCCTCCCATGAAGTATCCGCGCGTGACTGGCGCCTGCTTCTCCAGCACCAGCACTGCCAGGTTGCCCTGGCGGTCCGGATCAATCTCGACGATATCAATGTTGCGGCTGCCGTCCGCGGCCGTATAAATCAGGCTGCGGATCGGCCCGTAGGCCGGCAGGCCGCCCAGGTTCCCCTGCAGGAACGCCGTCAGCGGCTGCGCCGCGATCGCAACCACCACGCGCTGGCCCTGGCACTTCGGGCAGACCGGCGAGCCGGCCTTGGGCGGATACAGCCCGGTGGCTTCGTTGCCGGTGCCGCGGCAGCGCGGGCAGGCAATCACTTTGGCGCCCTTGCAGCTTTCGCACTCGACCGGCTTGCCGATCATGCCCAGGCCATGGCAATCGCAGCCCGGGAACGGCCCCCCCTTGGCCAGGCACTCGCACACCGCCTGCTGCAGCCGCTGGCCCGCGCCGCCGCAGATCTCGCAGCGGCTGGTTTTCCTGCCCTCGCATTGTTCGCACGTCACCGCGCAATGCTGGCAGGGCGCGGCGGTCGCGGTGCGCTTGTCGGGCAGCCCGGGCCATTCGGTGATCATCAACAGATCCATGCGGTCGCGCCGCCGGCCGATCAGCGGCCCGGCGCCGTAGAACTCCATGTAGCCGCGGTCGGTGCGGATCCGCATCACCTGGCCGAGCATGATATAGTCGCCCGCGGCGATCAGGCTGTTCTGTTCCGCGATCGCGTTCTGCACGTACTGCTGTGCGGTGAGCTGGTTTTGAGTGGCAGGCATAGGGGGGTATCCTCTCAGTCAATGATTCCGGGCGCTTCCACCCGGTACTTTCCGCCGGCCAGAAACAGCCGGCAATTGATCTGGTCAAAGCAGAGCGTCGGTCTCACGCCCGATTCTTCGCCGAAGTCATGGAAATACTGGATCGTCTCAAACGAATCCAGCTTCTTCCGTCCCACGTATTCGATCCGGTAGCAGGTGCCCAGGCGCACATAGTCCTTATGCGCGTCGGGCGAGAGCTGCCGGATCAGGCCGCGGATGTCCTGGTTGCCGCCCAGGAAATACAACTGCCGGCCGCTGGGGTCCGAGGCCAGCGTCACATCGTCGGCGTCGAACGTGAGCTGGCGCAGCGCCTCCTGCAGCAAGGCCGCCTGCTTGTCCGGGCAGTCGGTCGCGGCCAGCCGCCGGCCCAGCGCCAGTTCGTCTTTTTCCGGCAGGAAGGCCAGCGCGGCCAGATTGCCCAGCTTCGTATAGGTCTGCGGCACCGCGGCCGCGATCTCCATATCCACCACGCGCCCGGGCTCCTTCCCGTTAAACTCTTTGTAAAGCGCGATCGCATCGGCCAGCTCGCCCTGCGATGGGTTCCGGCCGAGCCGCCGGGCAATCACTTTTTTGGCCGCGGCCGTCAGCAGGCCACTGCGCGGCGCCTTGCGGCCGAGCCGGCCGGCCGCGCCGGCGCGGCCGCGCACCGGCTTCCGCGGGTTGCCCTTGACCTTGCGGCCCACGCGCTCGATGCGGCGGCCCACGGCATGGCGGGCTTTCCGCTTCGCGCGGCCGAGCAGTCCCTCGACTTTCAAATTGTGGTCGCGGGCATATTTGCGCGGGCTTTGCCGCGCCACGCGCCGCGCCGCCTTATAGTCGCCATGGTTGCAGTGCGAGCGCGCGGTCTCTTTCTGCAGCTCGCGGATCTGGTCGAGCGTCACCACTTCGCGCCCGCCGCCGCCAAAGCCGAAAAAGTTTTTCTTCCGCCGCGGGTTCACTTTGCGCCCGGGCGCCAGCGTGACAAAGCTGCCTTTCTGGAACTCCGCCGGCGCGGCCTGGCGGAAGCGCAGATGCCTGGACTTCGGCCCGGCCGGCTCGAGCGTGCCCGCGCGGAAGCGGTTTTTCTTCAGCCACGCCCGCGCCTGGGCGGCCGTGAATTTCGCCCGCGGAAAGAGCACGCTGGCGATCTTCAGCCGCTGCTGGCCCTTGGGCCGGCCGGCGACAAACTCCACGGGTTGGGACGCGGTTTTAGGCATGGGCTAAAAATTGTATCCGCTCGAAGGCTGCTTTGATCCGGCGAAACCAGCCGGGCCGGCTGCCTTCCGATACCGGATGGCGGTCGTAAAAATCCAGGAAGTCATCGAGAATTCGCAGCGTCAGGAGCATATTCGACCGGTGCACTCTTTTGGCGGCCCGCTGTTCATGGAAACTCATGTCGCTCATTTCTTTATCGTCAAGGCCCTGAATCGCGGCCCGCATCGTTGCTTCGACCAATGACCGGTCGCTCAGCAGGAAAGCCGGATCGCGCGTGGCGCGCAATAAATTCATCGTCTCCGGCCGCAGAACGCTCGTCCGCGGCGGCGCCGGCGGCGGCGTAGTGGTTTCGATCTGGGGCTCGGGGGTCATGGCAGAATGATCTCAGATGCGAAGAGCACACATCTGAACTCCGAGC
>JAKATS010000258.1 GCA_021818645.1 Acidobacteriota bacterium
GGCGCCTACGCCGGTCCCTGCTTCATCGGCTTCGCCATCGGCGAGTCGCTGGGCGCGGCGGCGCTGCGCATCGCCGGCGGCATTTTCACCAAAATTGCCGATATCGGCGCTGATTTAATGAAGATCGTCTTCAAGATCAAGGAAGACGATGCCCGCAACCCCGGCGTGATCGCCGACTGCACCGGCGATAATGCCGGCGATTCGGTCGGCCCTTCCGCCGATGGGTTTGAGACCTACGGCGTGACCGGCGTGGCACTGATCGCCTTTATCCTGCTGGGCGTCAAGTCGCCGTTGATTCAGGTGCAATTGCTGGTCTGGATTTTCGTGATTCGCATTGTCATGCTGGTCGCGGCGGCGGCGGCCTATTACCTCAATCAGGGAATCAGCAAGGCTCGCTACGGGCAGGCGGAAAAAATGAATTTCGAGGCGCCGCTGACCTCCCTAGTCTGGCTGACGTCGTTAACCTCGATCGCGCTGACCTTTATCAGCTCCGCCTACATCCTGCCCTCGGTGGGCGGCGATACGAGCATCTGGTGGAAACTGGCCACCATTGTTTCCTGCGGCACGCTGGCTGGGGCGGTGATTCCTGAACTGGTCAAGGTCTTCACCTCGACCGAATCGCGGCACGTGCGCGAGGTCGTGGCCTCAGCGCGCGAGGGCGGAGCCTCGCTGGGCATTCTATCCGGCTTTGTGGCCGGCAACTTCTCCGCATATTACCTGGGCCTGACCATGGTCGCCTTGATGGCCATCGGCTCCTGGGTCAGCCTGCACGGGTTGGGCACGTTCATGCTGGCCGCGCCGGTGTTCGCCTTCGGCCTAGTGGCGTTCGGCTTTCTGGGCATGGGTCCGGTGACCATCGCGGTGGATTCCTACGGCCCGGTCGCCGACAACGCACAGTCGGTGTATGAGCTTTCACTGATCGAGCAAATCCCGGGAATTGAGGCGGAAATCAAGCGCGACTTCAACCTGAACGTTAATTTTGAACGGGCTAAGGAAATGCTCGAGGCCAATGATGGCTGCGGTAATACCTTCAAGGCCACCGCCAAGCCGGTGCTCATCGGCACCGCCGTGGTAGGGGCGACCACGATGATCTTTGCCACCATCATGGCGCTCACCGACGGGCTGACAGCCAACGTCAGCAAACTGTCGCTGCTGCACGCACCCTTTGTGCTGGGCCTGATCACGGGTGGGGCGATCATTTACTGGTTTACCGGTGCCAGCACCCAGGCGGTCACCACCGGCGCCTACCGCGCGGTTGAGTTCATCAAGGCCAATCTGAAGCTGGATGGCGCGACCAAGGCCTCCATTCAGGACAGCAAGACCGTAGTCGGCATCTGCACCCAGTATGCCCAGCGCGGCATGCTCAACATTTTTATCGCGGTGTTTTTCGCCACGCTGGCCTTCGCCTTCCTTGATCCCTTCTTTTTTATCGGCTATCTGATTTCCATCGCGACCTTTGGCTTGTATCAGGCCATCTTCATGGCCAACGCCGGCGGCGCGTGGGATAACGCCAAAAAAATCGTCGAAGTGGAGCTGAAGGAAAAGGGCACGCCGCTGCATGACGCGACGGTCGTGGGCGACACGGTCGGCGATCCATTCAAAGACACATCTTCCGTGGCCTTGAACCCCATTATTAAATTCACCACGCTGTTTGGCTTGCTGGCGGTGGAACTGGCAGTGCGGCTGACGGCAACCAAAGGCGCCGGACTGACGCATATACTGGCGGCCGTCTTTTTTGTCATTTCCTACTACTTTGTATACCGCTCGTTTTACGGAATGCGAATTCGCAAGGCGGGAAAAGAAGTTCCAGCGGAAGACTTGCAGCCGGTGGCATGAAGTGGTGCGCATAAACGGCATCGGTCAACCAGCCGGTTAGGTACTTGATTTGCATGGGTATTCCCGAGGCATTCATCCGGGAATACCCATGCATTCCACTACAGAGACCACCAGGAAGCGAGCCGGCGGCTTTTCGCTGATTGAGTTGCTGGTAGTGGTCACGATCATCCTGATTCTGGCGGCGATCGCCATTCCGCGCTATTTGACTGCGGTGAAATTTGCTCATGCGACTGCCGGAGCCGAGTTGATGCGTTCGCTCGATAAAGCCGAAGCTTCGTATATAGCTTTGTATCCGCAGATTGGCTTCAGCCAGAATCTGGCCGTTCTGGGGCCGTACAGCATTACGCCGTCTTCGAGCGCCGCGGGCCTGGTGGATTCAACCCTGGCGGACGCCAATACCACCGCGGATGAAGGTTATTTATTTACCTACACACCCGGCATCGGAGGCAGTTCAATCACCACCTACACGCTGACCGCCTCTCCGCAAAATCAGGTGACCTATCGCTATTACTACAGCGACGAGACAGGGGAATTACGCTATAGCGACAGCGGGCCGGCCAACGGAACCAGCGCATTATTGCAGTAAAAAAGATAAAAAATGCCAATTTACGGCACCCGAGTGACAATAAATGTCACTCGGGGCCGTGGATTGCTTTCTACCAGACTCGGCAGGCCTTGGGACCAGCCACCATGGGACTGCCGGGGCCGCAGTGGAAGGCGCGGGCAAAGGCGCCGAAATTTTCGAGCACGCCGTTGACCCGGAAGCGGCCGGGCGAGTGCGGGTCCTCGCGCGCCAGCAACTGTTTGATCTGTGGAGTCGCGTTTTCACACCAGATCTGCCCATAGCTGAGGAAATAGCGCTGCAGCGGGGTATAGCCGCCGCCATCGGGCTGGTTGGGGTTGATGTGATCGCGGGCCAGTTCGGTGAGCAGCGCCATATAGGCCAGGCGAATACCGCCATTGTCGGCGGTGTTTTCGCCCAGAGTGAGCCGTCCATTCAGGTGCAGATTGCCGTTGACGGTGAATTTTGAGTATTCATGCACGAAGCAGTCTTCGCGCTGGTCGAAATTTTTCTTGTCACTCGCCGTCCACCAGTTATGCAGGTTGCCGTGGGGGCCGAAACGACTGCCCTGATCGTCGAAGCCATGGGTATTTTCATGGCCGATGACCATGCCCATGCCGCCGAAATTGGAAGCGGGATCGGCTTTGTAGTTATAAAACGGCGGCTGCAGAATTCCCGCGGGAAAAACGATAACGTTCTGATTGGGATCGTAATAGGCATTGACGGTGGGCGGCGTCATCTGCCAGTGGGTGCGGTCAAACGGGCGCCCTATTTTGACCAGGTTGCGATGCAGGTTAAAGATTCCGGCGCGCTGCACATCGGCGAAGAATGCGGTGCGGGAAATATGAAGCGGAGCGTAATTGCGCCATTTGTCGGGATAGCCAATCATGTTGGCGATGTGATGCAGTTTGAATAGCGCCTTTCGCCGCGTGGCCGGAGTCAGCCATTGCAAGCCGGCCAGATCGCGGCCCAGGGCAGCCTGGATTTCGCGCACCATGCGCAAAGCCCGGGCTTTGGCCACAGGCGGGAAATATTTTTTTACATAGAGCCGGCCCAAGGCCATGCCCAGATTGCCGTCGGTATAGCGCACGCAGCGCTTCCAGCGCGGCTGATTCTGCTTCTGGCCGGAAAGGATCTGGCCGTAAAAATGAAAATTCGCCGCCACGAAAGGATGAGAAAGATAGGGCGCAGCGGAAGACAACGCGTGGGTCAGCAGATAGGCGCGCCAGACCGATAGCGGCTCCGTCCGGGCCAGCCGGCTGATGGCGCGGGCAAAACGCAGGGATGCTACGTTGACATCGCCTTCGGGCGGGGTATGCATGGCGCGAAAATACCGCGGCCAGGCCCAGCCCGGCGCCAGCTTGCGCAGCTGGGTCACCGTCATCATGTGATAGGTGTGATTAGGATTGCGGCGGAATACATGGCTGCGGGCCGCATGCGCCAGATCGTTCTCAAAGCGCATGGTATCGGCCACCTCGGCCCGGGCCTGTCGGGGAGTGCGGCCGGCCAGACGGAGCAGAGTGGTCAGATAGGCCTCGTACTGCCGACGCAGCTTGACGGAATGAGCGTCGGTTTTCAGATAATAGCTGCGGCTGGGCAGCCCCAGGCCGCCCTGATCAATTTGCGCGATGACATGCTCGACATTTTTAATATCCGGCCCGGAATAGAGCCGGAAAAAAACCATGGTGCCGTGACGCTGCAGGCGCGTAACCAACGGCAAAATCTGGGCGCGCGAGTGAAGCGACTCAATCGCGGCCAGCCGCGCCCGGAGCGGCTGCAGGCCCAGGTGCTGTATGCGCGCGGTGTTCATGCAGGCGGCATAAAAATTTCCCACTTTGCGCTCGATGGGCGAGCGATGCGTGCCGGGCCGGGAGGCTTTTTCCAGGATTTTGCGCAGCGCGATCTGATTGCGCTGCTGCAGTTCGTTGAAGCGGCCCCACATGGGCTCATCGGCGGGAATGGGATGATTCTTTTTCCAGTTCCCGCAGGCGTACATATAGAAGTCGCTGCAGGGGTTGATGTGGGTGTCAATCGCCTTAAGGTCCACGCCCGGAGGATTGGCCCCAGGGCCCGGCGCCGCCCAGCTCATGCCCCCCAGTACCAGACCGAAAATCGCAACCGCAAAACCGCGCCAATGCCGCATATAGAATCTCCTGTGCTGAAAAGAGAGATTATTGCCTATGGGGCATGAAAAAGAAAGCGCTCGGAATTAAGCTGGCGGATGGAGGATCTGCGACGCATTTTGCGGAACAGTTGCAGCGCCAGCCGCTGGCCACGCCCTGATGGGTGGGATGGCGATTCGCCGTCCACTCCTTCCAGCCGACATTCATTTCACTCGCCAGAAATCCTAGTTCTGCCAACTGCAGAGCCGCTTTCGCCGAGAGCTGTCAATCATGGCCCCAGCAGTAGGTGACAATTTTCCGATCCCTGGGCAGGAAAGCGGCTAGTTGCGCAAGCTCTTCCATGGGTGCGCAGAGGGCTCCGGGGATACGCCCCTGGGCAAACGGTTCACTGCCGCGGGTGTCGAGCAGGGTGAAGTCGTAGCTGCCTGACTGCACCGCCTTGAGCACATCGGTCCGCGCTTTTTCAGCGCTTAATTTTTTCACGAAATATTCCCGGTTGGCTCGAGTTTGTTCTTCGGGAAAAGTCATACCGAATCTTCCAGATTTGAGATGCGAAGGGAAAACGTGGAGTGGTCCTTTGGGGAAATCCCGAAGAAGTGGACTCTCCATCCCCCGGGGTTATGTTAACCAGTTTTCCACAGGCGTGCGCGGCGACTGTGAGCAAAGAACTTTATCGGACATGGCCGGCGCAGGTGCCGAAGAGAGCGGGAGAGAGAAAATGCGGGAAATGGTGGGATGATGAATCAATCCCATGCCTTTGCGTGAAGCCCAAGCCATTGTTTTGCGCACCTACCCGCTGAAGGAAGCGGATAAAATCGTGGTGTTTTTTACCCGAGAGTACGGCAAATGTCGTGGGGTGTCCCGCGGGGCGAGGCGGCTGAAAAACGGCTTTGGTGGATCGCTCGAGCCGCTGTCGGAGATTCGGGTGGGATTTTTCGAACGTCCGCGCAAGGATCTGGTCTCGATTGACCGCTGCGATCTTGAGTCCAGCATGATGCATCTGGCCGGAGGGGATATGAGCCGGGTGCTGAGCCTGGCCTATATTGCCGAGGTTGCCGACCGCATGCTGCCCGAACATGAGGTCAATGACGCGAGCTACCGGCTACTGCGTCTGGTGTTGGGAAAGATTCGCGAGGGTTTGCCGGTTTGGCTGCCACTCACCTATTATTTATATTGGATGGTGCGACTGGGCGGCTTCCTGCCCAGTCTGGCGTCCTGTGCCGGCTGTGGCGCCGCAATCGCGGCCGATCAACCAGCCTATTACGCCGGGGATGGCTCGGGTCTGCGCTGCCGCAACTGCCGGCCGCGACAGGGCAACGAAATGGCCGCCTCCGAACGCGGCCTGGCCAGTTTGCTGGCCCGCTCGTTGGCCGAGCTGCCGGGCGATGGCTGGGAATCGGGCCGGCGTGGACGGGAATTGCGGCGGTTTCTGCATGCCGTGATCGAAGCCCAGATTGAAGCCCAATTGAAAAGCTGGAAGCTGCTGGAAGAGCTGGAAAACGAACCCGAAATTCAAGAGAAGCTTTAAGAAATCCCCTAAATGCCAGAAACCATCGCATCCCAGCCGCCGGCCGAGTTTTCCGCGACCGGGCTGAATTTTCAAGACCTGTGCGCCCGGCTGCAAGCCTATTGGGCGGTCCAGGGCTGCATCGTGCAGCTTCCTTACGATCTGGAAGTGGGCGCGGGCACTATGACACCGGAAACGTTTTTGCGCGTCCTGGGCCCGGCGCCCTACCGCGTCGCCTATCTGCAGCCCAGCCGGCGTCCGGCCGATGGACGCTACGGCGAAAACCCCAACCGGCTGTATAAACATATTCAATTGCAGGTGATTCTCAAGCCGCCGCCGGCCGATATTCAGGCGCTCTATCTACAAAGCCTGGAGGCGATCGGCATAGATCTGAAGGCGCACGATATTAAATTCGAGGAAGACAATTGGGAGTCGCCCACGCTGGGCGCCTGGGGGCTGGGCTGGCAGGTGCTCTTGGACGGGCTGGAGATCACGCAATTCACCTATTTTCAGCAGTGCGGCGGCCAGGATCTGGATCCGGTATCGGTTGAAATCACCTACGGCATGGAACGGATAGCGGCGTTTTTACAGAATGCCGATTCGATCTACGACATCCGCTGGAACGATTGTTGGACCTATCGCGATGTGCGGCTCGATGACGAAGTGCAGATGTCGGTCTATAACTTCGAATCGGCCGATGTGGAAAAACTCTGGCAGCACTTTAACCTGTGCGAAAGCGAAGCGCAGAAACTTCTGGCGAGCGAATACCCGGCGGCGCGCACGCCCCTGATGGGCGCTTACGAGCTTTGTCTGAAGTGCTCGCATCTGTTCAACCTGCTGGACGCGCGCGGCGCCATTTCCGTCACCGAGCGCGTGGCCGTGATCCAGCGCGTGCGGCGGCTGGCAGTGGCCTGCGCTGCCCAGTGGAATCAATTGAAGAAAACCAATTAAATCAATGACCCAGCCTTTTTTTATTGAAGTGGGGTGTGAGGAAATCCCGGCCCGGTTTCTAGCCTCGCTGAGCCGGCAGTTTTACTTGAATTTGGGCGAAGAGTTGCAATCTTCTGGTTTAAGAAATCACCAGGCTCAATTGCAGACTGCCTATACGCCGCGGCGGCTGGCGGTTTGGATTGACCAAATTCTCGAGCGCCAACCGGACCGCGAGGAAGAAATCGTCGGCCCGCCGGTCAAGGCGGCCTGTGACGCCCAGGGCAGCTACACGCCGGCGGCGCTGAACTTTGCCAAAAAATTCGGAGGCGCGGCTGAGGATTTATACAAAGTCACCACGCTCAAGGGCGAATATATCGCCCTGCGGCGCAAAATCGCCGGCCAGAGCGCGGCCGAAATTTTATCCGGCATCATCCTGCGAGCCTGGAACCGGATGGAACTGCCGCGCTCGATGAAGTGGGATGAAAGCGGCTTCAGGTTCATCCGGCCGGTACGCTGGCTGGTGGTTCTGCTCGGAAGCGAAGTTATCCCGGTGCGGCTGGGCGAGGTCGCCAGCGGGCGCATCACCCGCGGGCACCGCACCCTGGGCAGCCAGGCCATTGAGCTGCAGCGGGCCGATGGCCAGGCATATTGCAATCTGCTGGAAAAGAATTTCGTCCTGGTTCGGACCGAAGCCCGGCGCGAACGCATCCAGGCCGGACTGCGGCAGCAGACGCCGGAAATAAAGTCGCAAGCGGTGGAGGACGCTGAGCTGTTGGAAATTCTGGTCAACCTGACGGAATTTCCCACCGTGATCCGGGGAGAATTTAACCGGCAATTTCTGGAGCTGCCGCGGGAAGTACTGGTGACGGTCATGCGAAATCACCAGCGCTATTTCGCCCTGCAAAGCGGGGATCAGGGAACATTAGCGCCGGGCTTTTTGGCCGTGGCCAACCAGGACCAGGACCGCGACGGACTGATCCGGCAGGGGCATGAACGGGTGCTGCGGGCCCGCTTTAACGATGCATTGTTTTTCTGGCGCCATGACCGGCGCCGGAGCCTGGCTGACCGGCTGGAAGACTTGCAGCATATTACCTTCCACGCCAAACTGGGCAGCTATCATGACAAAACCCAGCGCATGCTGCGTCTGGCGGACCCATTATGTGAAGCTTTAAATATTGCCCCGCTGAAAGATGCCGTGCGCGCCGCCATGCGGCAGGCGAAATGCGATTTAAACACCGATCTGGTAATCGAGTTTACGGAACTGCAGGGACAGATCGGCGGGCGGATCGCCCAGGCGGAAGGCCAGGATGAAATGGTCTGGCAAGCCATTTATGACCATTATCTGCCACTGGGCGGTTCGGATTCGATTCCGCGCGATTTGACCGGCGCGGCCGTCGCCCTTGCCGACAAATTGGATACGCTGGCCGGCATGTTCGCGATCGGGGAAATCCCCAGCGGTTCCCGCGACCCTTATGCGCTCCGGCGCGCGGGCAATGGGGTAGTGCGGATTCTGATCGAAAAACAACTCAGCGTATCTCTTCAACTACTCCAGGGGAAAGCCCTGGAATCATTCGAACTGAATGCGGATGCCGGACGGACGGCAGAGGCGGAATTGCGGCGATTTTTTAGCGAACGGCAGGAGTCTTATTTTCAGGCCGTGAATGATTCAGCTTCGCGGGATGAAAAATATCCCATGGAGGAAATCCAGGCGGTTCTGCAGGCTCTCGAAGTAGTAGATGCGCTACATGCCGCCAGCGATCCTTATCGAGCCTGGGTCCGGCTGCAGGCCTTGCATCAGATCCGCACAGATCAGCCGGTCATTTTTGTTCAGGCGGCGGAAGTGTTCAAGCGCCTGAGAAATATAGTGCAGCAGGCGGGCGGAATCCATGAATGGCTGAACCAAACTCCGCATCTCGATGATGTTTATCCAGAAGGAATAGAAAAGGCTTTGTACCGACAGATTTCAGCCATCACTCTGCCCACCCCGGAAACTATCCAGCAGAAAGAATATGAAGATTACTTATTGAAGACGGCTCAATGCGCGTCGGAGGTGGAAAAATATTTTAATGAAGTCCGTGTGAATGATCCTAATCCTGACGATCGAAAAAGACGTTTAAGTTTTCTGGCATGGGCGACGGTTCAACTGGGCCGGGTCGCCGATCTGGGCCGTTTATCCATATAAAACCAGGATCATTGGCGGCTGATGCTGCATGGCGATACCAATGCCGTGTTTGCTCAGGGCTGCGCCCGCGCAATCGCGATCCATTGGCCATCGGCATGAGCCTGCCAGATGGGGTGGGAATGCAGCCGGCTTAATAGCTGGGGCAGGCTGAGCGGCGGCTGGTAATGAAAATAGCGCCGCAGCCAGCCGCGCCAGAGGGCGCGCGCCGGCAGCAGCCATTTGGGCAGCGAATCCTCATCCGGCTGGTACTGGCGGGAATAGAGCAGCGCCACGGCAAAAGCGGGAGCGTTGCGCAGGCTGCGTTGATTGAAATTATTGATCTGCACTACGCGCAAAGGCCGGCGAACATAACCCAGGGCCGGCTCCGACAGCGCCTGGCTGGCCGGCCAGGCGGTGAGTATCGGCTGGTCATGTGAAAATTCCGCCAGATGCCGGGCGGCTCGCTGCTGCAGGCGGACAAATGACGCCCACGATAGATTGTCCTCATAAGGAAATGGATAGGGCGGCCGCCAGAACCAGTGCAGAATGAACAAAGCGGAAATTGCAAATACGGCCAATCCCTGCCAGAGGCGGCGCGGCAATTTTTCCAGGCCGGCGGCGAGCCAGACATAAAGCAGCGCCTGGGCCGGCAAAAGATAGCGTGCGAGAATGGCGCCGCCGATCAGTGAATGAACAAGCAGATAGGTAGCCACCAGCCAGGCAATGTCACGTGACAGCGGCACGGGCGCGCTATTCCTGCCTGAATGCCGGCGCCAGCCCCACCAACCTGAAAGAACCAGCAGCCAGGCGCCGTTGTAAACAAAGAGCTGCCAAAGCCGTTGGACTACAACCAGGCTAAAGCGGGGCAGCAGGGCCAAAGGCGCCAGCGGCAGATTGTAGGCGAGAAATTCAGGATTGCCCATCCAGTAACCGGTCCTGGCGTGGTAATACCCGAGCCAGGCCAGCAAGGGAACGATGGCAAGAATATGCGGCCGACAGGCAGCCCAGAAAGATGACGAGGTTTGCGCGTCTGGCGACGATCCGGTTCGCACCCGCCGCAGCCAGGCAACCATATCGTGAACCGCCAGCGCGGCGGGAACAATGGCCGCGGTTTCTTTGGTGATGCAGGCGAGAGCGGTGCAGGCTATATAGGCAAAAATGCGACGGCGCTGTCGTAAATACACAGCCCAGACGATGAAAGCCGCCGCCGGCAGATCGAGCAGCGCCAGCGGCGCCTGGGCGAAAATCAAGGGTGCCAGTCCGGCCAGCAGCGGCGCCAGCATGGCTGTTGTCCGGCCGTAAATGCCGCCCAATCGCGCAACGCCCGTCAACAGCAGTGAATAGAAGCCCAGCATGACCGCCCGCGTAACCCAGCGATGCAGGCCCGCCAGGCGCCAGGCCAGCGCCAGCACGGCCATGACCAGCGGCGGATGGCCGTTGGCCAGCGTGGTGCGCGGCACCCACCAGCCATGGTGGAAAATATCGAGCGCGGCGGGAACGAAATACCCGGCCTCATCCCAGTAGTAGGAAAGGTGCAGCGCCCAGACATGGGTCATGAAGCCCAGGGCGTAGAAGCCGGCGAATAGCAGAATGGAATTCTGCAACTCCGCCCATCGCCAGCCCGCGCTCAAAGACAAAGGCTGAAGATCGGTTTCGATCTTCGGGATATCTGGATTGGACAAGCTTGGCATGCTCAGCCGCCATCATACAGGATGATGGTGCGGAGTTCGTGGAGGGTATGAAATTCGTGAGTCACTGACCGGGGGCCCGGTCTGCGTACCTACTGCACCTGGCCGGTGTCGGGCAGGGGATTAAGCTGAATCGAGCCAAAGGCTTTTTCGTAATTGGCCACGTGCGATTCGAGCAGATTCAGCACCGCCTTGGCCTGCTGCGGGCTGAGATAGATGCCTTGAAACATGTGAATTTCCACCTCGTCAGGCACTTTCTGATCCATCAGCCCGAACTGCAGAAAAAAATCCCAGGTGCTGGGGCGGATCTGCACCGAGTTGGAGTACTGCTCGCGGTACTCGGGCTTGAGGACGACCTTGATGCGCGGTTGGGGAGGAAGGGGAGGGTTCATAGGAGTTAGATCAGGATGGCAAATTTCACACGCCGAGTTTTTTCAAGGCTTCCTGGTAATGACGGCGGTAGAGCAAATCCCATTCCTGGCTGCCTTCGAGAATTTCGCGTTTCTGGGATGCGATTTTCACCCGCGCCTCGGCGTCAATTTTTTCCTCGGCGTGCAGCATCTGTTCGAGCTGCTGGCGGATCAGCAGCCGCAGATCGTTGCGCTCGATTCGGAACACCACTTCCGGATGTCCCGCCAGTTCAGCGGTCACTACGTGAGCGAGCTGGTTGACTTTTTCCCGCGACAAGCGCATTAGAGCACCACCTTTTTCTGTCGCACCAGCTCGTTTTTGATTTTCCGGAAGGCTTCCGAATACCCGGCTCCCAGTTGCTGCATCTGGGCCGAGTGGGCGGAAAGAATAGCCCGCGCCTCTTCGTTAATACGATTTTCCACGTTGAGCTCTTCAGTGATCGCTTGATGAACCCAATCCGCCACAGCAGCCGTGCGCGGCGCCTCAATGGCTTTGGCTTCGATCAAACGCCGCGTCAGTTCGCGGGAAAGATAGGTTACGTATTCGCGCGCAATTGGCATAAAGATAAGGTGAAGCAGGCAGCGCCGCGCAGCGGAAGTTTCGATCCGCCGCTCAGCGATAAATCTTATTTTACCCGCAGGGCGGCAAAAAGTTCGGGCCAGACCCGGCGGTCGGCCTCGAGCAGATCGAAACTCGGGACCGCAGACGGTACGACCCAGCGGATTTGTTCAAAAACGCGATTGACAGGCGTGCCGGTAAATCCAACCATTTGATAAAAAGCCAGCTCCAGCAGTCCGGTTTCCGGGTAGTGATGGCGAATGCGCAGCAGCAGCCGTTCCGGCCAGGCCCTAATACACAGCTCTTCCTGGAATTCGCGTGTCAGCGCCGCGGTTTCGCTTTCTCCGGCCTCGACTTTGCCGCCGGGAAACTCCCATTTCCCGCCCTGCCGGCCGGTGAGCGCGCGCTGGCAGAGCAGAATTTCACCCGCCGGATTCAACAGCAACCCGCCGACGATCAGCTGCGCGGCATTTTCCTGCCCGGAGGTATCCGCCATGGGTTCTATCTTGACCGATAATAAACGGAATGGCTGCCAGCAATCATCCGAAGCCGGAAAGCAGCGGGTTGCGCTCGGGCTTTATCGCCATTATCGGCCGCCCCAATGTGGGGAAAAGCACGCTGCTGAACCGGATTCTGGGCCGCAAGCTGGCCATAGTAACCCCGCACCCGCAGACCACGCGCACGCATTTATTGGGCATTTACCGCCAGCCGGCCGCAGCCTCACACCAGGCGGTGCAGTTGATTTTAGTGGATACGCCCGGCGTGCATCGCGGCAACACCCAGCATAACCGCGAGATGCTGCGGCACGTGCGGCAGGGGCTTGAAGGGCGCGACGCGGCGCTGCTCATGGTGGACGTGACTCGCCCCTTCGGAACTGAAGACGCCCAGGCGCTCGATCTGGTGCGGCTTCCCGAGCCCGGTCCCAGCCCGCTGCCGGTGGTGCTCGCGCTCAATAAAATCGACCGGCTGGCGGATCGCCGCGAGCTGCTACCCATCCTTGCAGCCTGGAAAAAACGCCATGATTTTGCGGCTCTGGTGCCCATCTCGGCGCAGACTGGCGAGCAGGTGGACCGGCTTCTGCAAGGCCTGATCGAACTGTTGCCGGAAGGACCGGAATATTTTCCCGAAGGCCAGATCACCAATCAATCCGACCGCTTCCTGGTCGCCGAACTGGTGCGCGAAGCGGCCATGCGTCGCCTGCGGGATGAACTTCCCCACGCCATCGCAGTGCAGATTGAAAAGCTGGCGCCCGGCCCGCGCCTGACCCGCATCGAGGCCGTCATTTACTGTGAGCGCGAGGGGCAGAAAGCGATCCTGGTGGGCCAGCACGGGGAACAGATCCGGGCAATCGGCATCCAGGCCCGGCGCGAACTGGAAAAGCATCTGGGCGCGCAGGTGTTTCTCGGCCTGCATGTCGTGGTGCGGGAACAATGGCGCGAAGACCGCGGCTTTTTACGCAGCCTGCATGAGGAAGAAAACGGCACCGATCTCAAAAATCCTTATAATGAATAGCTTGCCCATAATCCTATGAAGTGTCCCTTTTGCGGCCATCAGGAAGATAAAGTGGTGGATTCGCGGGAATCCAAGGAGCGCGAGGCCATCCGCCGGCGGCGCGAATGCCTCAACTGCGAGCGCCGTTTCACCACCTATGAGCGGATTGATGAAATCCCCTACATGGTGGTGAAAAAAGACGGCCGGCGGGAAAAATTTGATCGCCAGAAAGTTTTGAACGGCCTGCTGCATGCCTGCGAAAAACGCCCGGTCGGCATGCCCGCGCTGGAGGCCACAGTCAATGAAATCGAAACCCGGGTGATGGACGCCAGCGAGCGCGAGGTGCAGACCAGTGAGATCGGCAAGTTCATCATGGATCGCCTGCGCCTGCTAGATAAAGTTGCCTATGTGCGCTTCGCGTCGGTGTATCTCGATTTTAAAAACGTGCAGGAGTTCATGGACGAACTGCAGACCCTTCTGCGCCAGCATGATTCCGGACGCCGCCCGGGCGGCAACGGATAATTGAATATGCCCGCGCCCTCACTTGATCCGGCGCCGCTGCCGCCGGAGCGCCTGCAGGAAATTGGTCTTGCCGTGGTCAGCGCCCTGCGCCGACAGGAAGAGAGCTTTTTTGCCCGTCCCCGCGGCCGCGAGGATGGACAGCAGCGGGCGCAGCTTGCCGATCAGATCACCCGGGAAATGTTCGCAGCCTGGCTTGCCGGCCAGCCAGGCGTGAGCCTGGCGGCAGTGGGCGGCTTTGGCCGCGGCGAACTGTTCCCGAGTTCCGATATTGATCTGTTGTTTTTCTTCTCACGGCCGCCCGATACCGCGATGAAAGCCAGACTGCGGGGATATTTGCAGTCGCTTTGGGATGTGCACCTGCGGGTCAGCCACGGCGTGCGTGCGCCGGAAGAATGCGGCGAGCTGCATGAGGGCAACACCGAATTCACCATCGGCTTGCTGGATATGCGGCCGCTCGCCGGCGAGGCGGAATTGTACGAGCAGGCGCGCCAGCACCTGGCCCGGCTGCTGTCCAAAAAAGCCCCGCTGGTCAGCCAGCGGCTGGAAGAGCTGATTCGCGAGCGCCATGCCAGATTCGCCGACACGGTTTTTCATCTGGAACCCAACGTGAAGGAATCGCCCGGCGGGCTGCGCGACCTGCACGCGGTGAGCTGGCTGCGCGCGCTGGAATGGACGGGCGA